>CAJWTA010000001.1 GCA_913046805.1 uncultured Fidelibacterota bacterium
TTTTTTCAGCTTTCGATGGTAGTTAGAAGATCTCTTATCAGCGAACTTCCTTCGAAAGCATTAAAAAAGACGGGAATTCAGACCAAATTAGTTTATAATAAAATAGATTTTGAATTAACAAAAGCTCAAAAAAGAGTTATAAAAGAAATAAAACAAGATCTTTCCAAATCGCATGGAATGAATAGGCTTTTGCAGGGTGATGTCGGGTCTGGTAAAACAATTATTGCCGTTTTAGCTTCTGCAATTTCTGTTTCTAATAATATGCAAGTTGCAGTTATGGCGCCTACAGAAATTTTAGCAAAACAACATTTTAAATCTTTTAGGAGCTTAGCAGACCACGCAAAAATGACATGTGCTCTTTTGACAGGAGGTATGGCTGCGCGTGAGAGATCTAAAATTTTAAATGGGCTAGAAAATGGTAAGATAGATATTATAATTGGTACGCACGCATTGTTTCAAAAAGACATTAATTTTAAATCTTTGGGCTTAGTGATCATTGATGAGCAGCATAGATTTGGTGTTAATCAAAGAAATGCATTGCTTCAAAAAGGGTTTAATCCTCATCTGCTTTCAATGACTGCAACTCCTATCCCCAGAACTCTAGCAATTACATATCATGGAGATATGGACCTATCAATAATTGATGAGCTACCAAAGAATAGAATTCCAATTACGACAAAAACAGTCAATGAGAGTCGCTTAAAAAAAATTTACACGTTCATGAACGATCAAGTCAAAGAAGGTAGACAGTGCATTATAGTTTACCCATTAATTGAAGAAACTGAAAAATCAGATCTAGCAGCAGCAGCAGACATGTACAATACTTTAAAAGAAAGCGTTTTTAAGGATATCAGTGTTGGTTTAATTCATGGACGTTTGGAAAAAGATTTAAAAGATAAGATGATGTATGATTTTTCAAAAAATAAAATAAATATCATAATATCAACGACTGTTATAGAGGTAGGAATTGATGTTCCAAATGCGACAGTAATGTTAATTGAACATGCTGAAAGGTTTGGTTTGACTCAATTACATCAATTACGCGGTAGAGTGGGGAGAGGTAGTGAAAAAAGTTATTGCATACTTGTACAAAGAAAATTCTCAGAAAATTCTAAGAAACGTTTAAACATTATGGAATCAACGAATGATGGGTTTTTAATTGCTGATGAAGATTTGAAAATGAGAGGACCAGGAGAGTTTTTTGGTATAAAACAAAGCGGTTTTTTCAATTTTAAGTTAGCAAATATTACAACAGATGGAGACCTAATAACCATCGCAAGAAATGCTGCTGAAATTTTTTTAGATGATGATTTGAAAAAGCTAAGTTCAAAGAATAAAATAATATATGATAATTTAATGGATCAGTATGGCGAAAGATTATCTGGTTTGAATTTAAATAAATAATATAGACTACGCTTCTTATGCCTCACATACGTATTTTAGCCTCGTTATATTTGAAACAATAATAGATACTTATAAGTAAAAAGGAATATCATGTCTGAAAATCAACTTAATAAAGAAGACCAGCTTTTTATTCATTTGGTAAACACATTTGTTCAAAGCGCTTGGATCTCTCTTGGCAAAGTAAAGAACCCTGTATCTGATGAACTTGAAAGAAATGTGGATCAAGCGTCGTATTATATTGACCTATTAGATATGCTCCAAACAAAAATGAAAGGCAATTTATCCGAATGGGAAGAGCAATATATTCTGCATAGTTTGAGCGAGCTTAAGTTGAATTACATCGATGAAAAGAAAAAGAAGGATCCAGAGGTTGACAGCGGTGATAGTAAAGAAAATAGCAAGCCAGAAAATAAAAAAGAAGCTAGTTCTAAATCCAAATCTTCTTCGAAAGCTAAATCGGCTAAAAAGACAAAGAAAAAGTAAATATCAATGGAATCAGGTCACAAAAAACAGAATATAATTTTTGCTGTCTCTTCATTTTTAGTATCATTCATAGTTTATCTATTAACCATGGCAGATACAGTTCCATATTGGGATTCGGGAGAATTTATTGCAACTTCATACATTTTAGGTGTACCGCATCCTCCCGGCAGTCCGCTATATCTTATCATAGGAAGAGTATTTTCAATGCTCCCTTTTAATCCCGATATAGCATTTAGGGTTAATCTTATTTCTCCACTTGTAAGCGCTTTTGCAATAATGTTTTTATACCTTTCTTGCGTAAAGCTAATTATGAGCTATAGAGGGAAAATACAGTCACATATAGATTCTTTAATAGTATTTGGTTCATCGTTAGTTGGGTCTTTGACTTTTGCTTTTACCGATTCTCATTGGTTTAATGCAGTCGAGGCGGAAGTATATGGTTTTTCAACATTTTTTACAGCAATAGTAGTTTGGTTGATTTTACATTGGTCTGAAAAAGCTGATGAGAAAGGTAATGAGCGTTATATTTTAATCATTGCCTATATGATCGGGCTTGCAACAGGTGTTCACTTATTGAATTTGCTTGCGTTACCTTTTTTGGCATTAATCATCTTTTTTAGAAAATATGACTTTTCATATAAAGGTTTCTTAATTACAACAGTGATTACGGGTTTAGTTTTTTACTTGATAAACACAGGTATAATTAATGGCATGCCAAAACTTGTAAGCGCTATAGGCTTGCCAGCTCTAATGATAATTTATTTAGTTATTTTTGGATCGATGATAGCAAGTATAGTTTATAAAAAGTATTTATACGCTCTTGGACTAACTTCTACCGTTTTGATTTTAATAGGGTATTCAAGCTATGCCATGATTTTCATTCGTTCAGAGCAAAAACCTGCAATAAATGAAAACGACCCTTCTACTGTATCAAGAGCAATAGCTTATATGGAGCGCGAGCAATATGGTAGAATGTTTCAGTTTCCAAGAAGATATACTGGACTTCCCCCAAAGCATGAAGCAGTCGGCCGTCCACAAAACGGAAGAGAATATACCAGTAGACAAGAAAGAGCATATAAGACATATAGATTGGACAAGCAGTGGAGTTACTTCTGGGATTATCAAGTAAAGAAAATGTATTGGAGGTACTTTCTTTGGCAGTTTGCAGGAAGAGGGCCAAGCACAGATTCTTATGTTTCTTCATATGGAGCACGCCCAAATGAGGATGGTGTAGCGTGGTTTCAGTTCGGTCTTCCCTTAGCCTTTTTGTTGGGATTATGGGGTATGTTCTACCATTTTCAACAAGATAGAAAAAGAGCATTTTCTGTTCTCAGTCTTTTTTTGATGACGGGTTTAGCTATTATTATATTTGTTAACCAGGATAATCCTCAGCCCAGAGAACGAGATTATTCTTATGTAGGAAGTTTTTTTGCATTTTCAATTTGGATCAGCATTTCTATCCAAGCTCTTTTAGATCTCTTAAAAAAATATTTGAATGGAAAACCTTATCAGAAAAACGGTTTAATTTTGACATTGGTTTTGCTCACAGCTGCAATGCCAGCAATGATGTTGCGAGCAAACTATCATGAACATGATAGGTCAGACAACAGAATAGCTTGGGACTACAGTTATAATATTCTTCAGTCATGCGAGCCGAATGCAATCATTTTTACAAATGGAGACAATGATACTTTTCCATTATGGTATTTGCAAGAGGTTGAGGGAATTAGAAAAGACGTAACCGTGGCGAACTTAAGCTTATTGAATACCGAGTGGTACATTCGTCAATTGCGAGATTCTAGACCAGGTGAGTTTATTAGAATGGGAGATGACCAAGTGCAGGATGTTGCTTCAGGTTTAAAGGAGTGGAAGTCTCAAATGGTTAGAGTTCCTGCACCAACATCTGATAAAAATTCTAGCGGATACATTGAATGGAAGGTTGATCCAACATTTGCAGGTGCAGCTTTAATGGTCAAAGACCTCATGATTTTACAAATTATATTTGCTGCTCAATGGAAATATCCAATTTATTTCGCTGTAACCGTACCTCAATCCAATCGACTCAATCTCGAAGAGCATCTCGAGATGGAGGGTTTGGTTTACCGCTTGAGGCCATATAAAGCTGACAAGAGCAGCGCAATTAACGAAGAAAGAATGTGGACCAATTTAATGTCAGGATTCGATTCAAAAGTTTGGAGCAGAGATATTGAAGCAAAAGAGTGGAAAAAACTTGAAAACGAAATTTGGTTTAAAGACTACAAGCCAGGATACTTGTATCGCAATCTCGGTCGTGATGATATTTATTTTTTTCCTTCAACAAATATACGATTGCTTCAAAACCTTAGAAGTGCATACATGCAATTGGCTGGTTATCATTATATGAAATTTAGGGACAACGAATTGACAAATAATGAAATTGCAAATATGCACAGACAAAAAGGGCTTCAAGTTTTAAATAGAATGCAGGATAATATTCCTGAAAAAACAATTCGTTACGATTCAAAAGAATTGCACTATCAACTTGCTAGGCTTTATGGTGAACTTGGAAATGAAGGTGAGCTTCAAAGAGTGATGAACTTGTTGATTGAAAGAAAAGATTTGTCGATTCAAGACAAGGTTGAATACGGGCAAGTATATTTAGCACAACTTGACTCTCTTGAAAAAGGCAGAATTATTTTTGAAGAGCTTTATAATGAGTTTAAGTCTGTAGAATCTGGGGCAAGACTTACTTCCCAAAGAGAAATTGATCAATGGAGAAGTTATTTCGTTCAAATCGTTTCATCGCTAATTTTTGCTTATAAAAATTTAGAGATGTATGACAAAGCTGAATCAGTGGTTAACGAATGGTTAAGTAAAAATCCAGATGACCCTGTTGCAAAGAAACTCCTAGATGACCTTAGGCAGAAAAAGAAATAATTTGTAAATAAGATTGGTTAATGCCTAAATCAAAAGTATCCGTAATAATTCCACATTGGAATGGCATTGATATTCTTAAAGACTGCTTAGATTCGCTTACCAAAAGTTCATACCCTAATCTTGAAATCATAGTTGTTGATAATGCTTCCACCGATGGAAGCTCAGAGTGGATATCCTATAAATACCCTGATATAAATCTTATTCAAAATACTAAAAACCATGGGTATGCAGGTGGATGCAACATAGGGGCTGAACAATCTTCTGGAGATTACCTCATTTTTCTTAACAACGACACTGTTCACAACGAAGACTTTATTGAACGCCTTGCAGATTTTTTAAATCTCAATCCGCAAGTTTCTGCGGTACAACCAAAAATATTAAATTATTTTGACCGAAGTAAATTTGATTATGCTGGTGGGGGTGGGGGTTGGATAGATATTCTAGGTTTTCCGTTTGCTAGGGGTAGACTTTTTTTAAATGTTGAAACTGATAAAAATCAGTATGAAAAAATTCGACCTATCTTCTGGGCAAGTGGAACAGCTCTAATGATTAGAAAAAAACATTTTAACCAATTGGGTGGTTTTGACGATACTTTTTTTGCTCATCAAGAAGAAATAGACTTGTGTTGGAAGATTCATCTCTCCGGTAATCAAGTATGGTCAATCCCAGGAGCTGTAGTCTTTCACAAAAATGCTGTAACTCTGCCAATGTTCTCAAGATTAAAACAGTATTTAAATCACCGAAACTCAATGCTGATGATTTTATCTAACTATAGTTTGCTAATGTCGTTTTATTTAGTCCCAATAAGGATTGCATTGGAATTTGTTGCATTGATTTATGCTTTGATTTGTTTGGATATTAACCATTTTATCGGCATAATTCAGTCTTTTGCTTGGATTATAACTCATCCCCACATCATTATAAAAAGACGTTTTCAAGTTCGAAAAATAAGGAAAGTAAAAGATAGTAAAGTGATTCAAAGTATGTATTGGGGGAGTATTGTTTTTGATTATTATATCAAAAGAATAAAAAAATCGTCAGACATCATTCGTGAGTAATTACTTAAGTCCTTTTAAATAAATTTCTTTGTGAGCTTGATCCATATCAGCAAGTGCATTTAGCATATTATTTTGACCCATAATACGAAGCGCTTTTACCAACTCAGTTCTGTGAGCATCTAGAAAGTACAGGGTTCTACCCGTTGGAAATTGCCTAAAAACTGATTGTATGCCCTTAATCATTAATTCAAATTCTTCTAAAGCTTCATCGGGCTTGCCTTGATTAAAAAAATCCATTCCGACGTAGTAAGCAAATCGCGCTTCTCTTAAACCTTTATTTTCTGTAATCTCTTTTAAAAGTTGCATACGAGTAGACCATCCTTTTGGATAATCTGAAGCGATGCCCCTCAATACGATTTCTCTGGCTTGATCGTAACCTAAATTTCCGCCATAAAAATCATATGTATCCATATGGCCAGCTAAAACAGTGAACGCATAAAATGCTAAAAAACTACCCAATGGCTCAAATAAAACTGGATCATAATATATGGCACTACCAGGGTTATAGTAGAATTGAAGTGACTTATCAAAGTATCTAAGGTCCTCCCCGTCTGATATGAGTACTTGAGCATGGAATGTTTCCATGCCGCCTTTTTGAGCAACTCCTTGAAAGGCGATCGAAATATATAAAGGTATTTCCAAGCTCTGAAATTCCTCATTCCAGGTGTGTTTTGAAAAAAATCTAGATACTTCATTTTTAATAGTTGATACTTTTTGTTTTTCGCTATTGCGCAATAACCTATCATCTATTTTGACATCAATTTTGCCAAATTGGCTCAAAAGTACCGATGTGTATAAAATTAATGATATAAATAATCTCATAATGGAAACTAATAGATAATACCTATAACATGCTATTGATCAAGGATAATTGTATTAGTTTCTACAATGACCAATATTAAAGATTTAATTAATACGCAATCCGATGTGCATTCTATTTTAAAGCGAATAGGGGAAATTGCAGAAAACACTAATAAAAAAGTTTATGGAGTGGGTGGTGTAGTAAGAGATTTGATCCTTGATAGAGAAATCAAAGAGGTTGATTTAATGGTTATCGGTGATGGAATAGAGTTTGCTAAAATTGTTGCTGAAAACATCGGCGTTTCAAAAGTTGTTCCTTTTCATAAATTTTCAACTGCCCACATACCAAGCAAACCAATTACTATTGAGGTTGCTGCAGCGCGACAAGAGACGTATGATTCAAGTTCAAGAAAACCAAAAACTATAAAGTATACCGATTTAAATGGCGACTTGGTTCGACGCGACTTTACAATTAATGCTATGGCGGTAAGTATTACTCCTAAAGAATTTGGAGAGCTGCATGATCCCTATAATGGGATGAGCGATCTCAAATCAAAAAAATTAGTTACCCCGCTTGACCCAAATAAAACTTTTTCCGAAGATCCGCTTAGAATGATTCGCGCTGCTTACTTTGCATCAAAGTTAAACCTTAAGATTGAAGATAATTGCCTACAATCAATGGCGAAGCAGGCAGATAGAATTAAAATTGTATCACAAGAGCGCATCACAAATGAGTTTATGAAGATTCTTTCTACAGATAAACCTTCGAAGGGACTTACCCTACTTCAAGAAACAGGATTAATGAAGATTATTTTCCCAGAAATTGATGTGATGTATGGCATGGATCAGTCTGAAGAATGGCATCATAAAGATATTTTTTACCACACAATGGAAGTGGTGGACAACGCTGCAAAGCTTTCAAAAAAGACGAAATTAAGGTTTGCCGCCCTAGTTCATGATATAGCTAAGCCAAATACAAGAAAGATCGACCCAAAGAAAGGGTATACATTTCATGGTCACGATGCCATTGGTGAGCGCATGTTAAACAGAGTTAGTAGTAGAATGAAACTTCCAAACAACTTAAAAGAATATTTAAAAAAGCTTACCTTACTACATCTTCGCCCTATAGCGTTAGCAAAAAAAGATATTACTGATTCTGCCATAAGAAGATTGATGATAGCCGCAGGTGATGATATAAAAGACCTATTAACACTCTGTCGCGCAGATATAACTACCAAAAATCAGCATAAGATAAAAAAATATTTATCAAACTTTGATAGAGTTGAGTCCAAAATGTTGGACGTCAGCGTACGAGATCAAATGAAAGCATTTCAATCACCAGTTCGAGGTAAAGAGATTATGAAGGTTTTTAAGTTAAAACCTGGAAAAATCATTGGGAACATAAAATCTGAAATTGAAGAGGCTATTCTAGATGGTAAGATTCAAAATTCTTATGAAGAGGCTCTCGAATATCTATACACGATCAAAAATCGCTATGTTCAAAAATAGAGACAACTAAATATGAAAAATTATTTACTCATCACCGCTTTAAATGCTTCCCTTTATTTCGGACAAGTTGTTAACGGCACGGTCTCCGATAAAATAACCGGACTTCGTTTATCAGGGGTAAATATCGTGGTAACAGATAAAAATACAGGTGTTTCGACAAACTCAAATGGAGAATTTTCGTTGGATGTGAAAGAGCTGAATAGCGATCAATTAATTCAGTTCAAGCATATTGGCTATGATCAAATACTAATAAGAGTCGACAACTTAATCAGTCAGTCCAACATTTTGTTGCAACCAAGAGTGCTCCAATTCGAAGCAATAGAAACTGCGGGGATAAAAAGAAAACCTGCCATCGAAAAAGATTTGCCTCAGACAGTTTCAATAATTCAATCTGATGCTTTTGCATTAAGGGCTTACGTTGACGCTGGAGATTTGCTTGCAACTGATCAAAGCATTCAAATCGAGGAGTCGCTGTCTGGTCGAAAAACTGTTTCTATTCGCGGAGGCAATGCAGATGATGTTCTGGTGCTTTATAATGGATTCAGGTTAAATAGACCTTATGATAATGTTTTTGATCTATCCCTAATCGATATGCAAAATATTGAGCAAGTTGAAATTGTAAAGGGTGGACATTCAGTTCTTTATGGATCCGATGCTTTCTCAGGTGTGATTAACATTGTTCCAAAAAATACAAAAGATAAAAATTTGAAAATTTCTCAACAATTAGGTTCATATGATTCTGGTTTTTGGAATGTTAATGGTCAGTTGAAGTTTAAAAAATCTTTTCTTTCACTTAATCAAAAAAGAGGTTCATACAAACGAATCTTCCAGGATTCACAAATTGAATCCCCTGGTTTAAATTCAGCCTTATCACATTCAGCTTTTGATATGACCAACCGTTTAAAGAATTCGCTTGTAAATGGAAATCTTGAATGGAATCTTACCCAGGATAAACAAACATTTGACAATACAAGAGACCAGAATACAATCAATTCAACTAATCAGCTCGCAGGAGTACGTTATGATGGCGTACTATGGTTTTTGGGAGAAGTCGAGTTAGCTATCGCCTCCCATAATTTATCTGAGTCCCAAAACCTCAACAATCAGCGTGGATACATAAACAGATCACTAAATCATGTTTCAAATAAAATTGATGCTAGAAAATATATAAATTTAAATAAGGTTGAGTGGATGCTAGGAGCCCAAGCAGAAGACTCAAAGCTAGACCTCCTTGATGATCAGAGTTTAAACAATACTCAGCAGTTGGGTCTTAAGGGAGCTGAAATTAATAGACAGCACGCTGGCTTTGCTACAGTTCTCAAGCTCCATTCAAAGGGTGATGAGCTTGGGCAGTGGCTTACAGATCTCGATATGAGTTATCGCTATGATTTTGTCAGAGATCAAAGTGATAGCCTTGTAAGCCGTAAGGAGATTTTTGATTTTTCTGAGATTGCGTCCTTAGTTGATTTTGGAAATAACCAGTGGTCAAATAGTATATTTAAAATTTCTACGATTGCATCTAAGCGCGCACCTGGAATGACAATGGCTTATTGGGCAACAACTGGAAATAATATAAAATTTCCATCACTCCAACAGCAGATTAGTCAGTTAACTTTTATGGATCCCAATCAACGTAGATTGAGACCAGAAAAAATGAAATCATTAGAGATTGGCATAAATATATTGACTCAACCAAAGGCAATGCTGAACGTAGATCAATTAGAATTACAAGCCAGCGTGTTTCGTAACGATTACATAAATAAAATGCGATCCACATTCCTTTTGGGGATGCCAATAGCCTATTTTGAAAATATCCCTATTGCAACAATGTCTGGAATAGAAGTAAAAGCAAAAGCAAAAACCTATGAAGGAAAGTTTACTGGTGAAATAGGTTTATCTAATTATAATATTTCAGATTTAAGCGCTTTTCCATTTAAATCCCCTTATAAGTTTACTATCAACACGACATCAAAATGGAGCTGGCTAACGCTAGGTGCCAGAATCTTTCAAGAAGGTGAACAAACTGGACTGATATTGGTACCCGATAAAGGATATAATGAAATTGAGCTCCCTGCCTTTTCAAATTACGATCTCTATCTTACTATTGATATAGATTTTAGTAAAGCGAAAGGGCAAATTTCATACTCTGGTCGAAATCTCAAAAAAAATACAATCTCCCTTGACGGCTTATTATTAAGAGATACCAGGAAATATTTAACTATAAGTTTGGAACTATGACCAGAAAAATTACTATTATATCAACTTTCTTTTTGTTCTTTTCATCTTGTGAAGAAAATCCTTTTTCATCAAAGAGCGGTATTCCTCACCGTAAGATATTCGGGGTAGTTAATCTTGAGGGAGTGGAACTTTATCCGGAAGGAAATCATAGCGGTATTTTCATTTGGTCTAATCAGCTTGGCATAAGTGATCTTAGTGGTGCAGATGGGTCCTTCGAGTTGGAGCTTCCGGCTGCAAGTTCACCAAATGGTGGTGGAATTGTTGATGGAGATTATACCTTGTATTTTTTTATGGCAAATTATGAGGTTTCAACTGTTGAAGTAACTTTTGCTGGCGGAGAGATATTGAACGACGATAGGGTAATTAAAATTGACGGCGAATTAAGAAAAAGAATTAATTTAAAAAGAATGGTTCAGATTAATACTGAAGTTCAACCTAGCACCTTTCCAACAGATTTTGAAGAAGATGTGAAAGTATTAATTAATGCGACCCCCGATAGAAGTGATATTTTTTTCTATTTAAAGGGTATAGAGATACCTCGAATGGGTACAATTTACTCCGGGTTGTTGATAAAAGACGCTTCATCTGGAGAATTAGTTCTATCTTTCAATCCCGATACAGCAAACACTATTAAAAGAGTTATAGATAAGCCCTACAGAGAATTTCTTATCAATTTTGAAGTTATCGATGATTCTCTAGGTTCTGCATTGCCCCCAGGTTCATATGAAGCTGTACCCTACATAATTGTAGAGAGCAATGATATGGTCCCTACACACCTTCTTGAAGCCTTGGGTTCAGATTATAACGAATTTTCAGAAAAATACTTTCGATATCCAATGTATCGAACTGGCGGTAAATTCACCATAACAGAATAGGCTATCCTCGAAAGGAACATCCTTTCTTTCTTGTCGTTATTATATTAGTTTTACGCCAGTACATTATAGGATAAATATATGTTTTCTTCATTAGTTAATACGCTCACAGCGCCTAAAGAAACTTTTGAAAAAATTTCTGAAGATTATGGCTTTAAAGAAGCCATGGCGCCATTATCTGTGATTATGATTTTGGCAGTAATATCATCAATGATTCTATCTGACCAAATTGCAGATCTTCAATGGGATCAAATCCAACAAAGCTTAAATGATAATCCTAATATTTCAGAGGAGCAGAAACAAGAAATTCTTGGATCTCAATACGACCGTATTTACTCAGGTTCAGGAGCTAGTGCTATTTTCATCTATGCGAGCTCAGCAATTTCATGGCCAGTTAGAGTTTTATTTTGGTCCTTATTTTCAATGTTAATATCCAACTTAATCTTGGGTTCAAAAAATAAATTTGGAAAAGTTTTTACCGTCGCTTCTTTTTCTTATCTCCCTTCAGTTGTTGAATATTTAGTCAAAACGCCTATTCAATATTCCACAGACAACATGATGATCTTTACGGGGCTAGGTGCATTTGGTATTGGAGATCAGGGTAGTTTTATCAACAATTTTTTGAGCGGTATTGATATCTTTGCTATTTGGCGAGTGTATTTGACCGCTGTGGGATTTACATTTTTGTACAAATCGAAAATCAATGATACGCTCAGAGCTTTAGCAATTTTGTGGATGAGTAGCTTGGTGATCTTTTCGTCAATAGGAGCATTTTTTGCTGGACTGGGTGGCGCTTAACTAAGCAATGAAAGCGTTTGTTTTAATAGCGATATCAATTTGCTATTCTCAAAATTATACTCTTGATCAAGCTGTTGAAATCGCTTTACAAAACAAAGAAGCCCTCAAAGCATCTGCTCTTGATTTACGGTCCTCTAAACAAGACATAAAAAGTTCATACAGTGGAATTTTACCATCTGTACGCGCTACTGGCGGTGTGACAGAATCGCAATTTCCTAGACAATCAGTTGGATTTAATCAGTCATCTGGAGAAATTTTATCTGACGTAAGCAGCATAACCTCGGCTTCTTCTAATATAACTGTCAATCAAACTATTTACGATGGTGGTGTTTGGTGGAATAGTATTCGTCTTGCAAAAAATAACTATAAAGTCTCAGAGGAATTCAATCGGCAGATAAAAACAAATATTATTCGAAATGTACATTTTGCATATTTTAATTACTTAAAGGCAATACAGCTTTTGGGTGTAGCAAGATCTAACTTGATGAGTTCGCAACAACAACTTACATTGGTACAACAGCAATTTGATCTTGGATCTGCCAAGAAAACAGATCTTTTAAAAGCTAAAGTTCGATTTGGTCAGGCCCGAGTAGATGTTATTAGCAATGATGCTTCTGTGAAGAGCACATATCGCGACCTTAAAAATTCAATGGGTATAACAAAAAATAATGATGACTTTACTATTAGCGAAGTAGAAAAACCTCTAGAAATAATTCCGGAATTCGAAACGGGTTTTGAATTACTTCAAAAATTTAATCCGAGCGTCAAAGCAAAACAATATCAGATTGTGACTGCAAAACTAAGTACGAAAATTGCAAAAGGTTCACGAATGCCTAATATAAGCATTTCTGCAAGTGCATTTGGAACGGCTGAAAGTTTAAGCGAGGCAGTATCAAATAGCTATGGCGATAATCAGAGAACAAATACTTCACTTTCAATTTCTCTTCCATTGTACAGTGGAAATACTATTTCAGCGCGGATTCAAAAGGCAAAAATTGCAGTAAACAAACAAGAATCAGAGTATTTAACCCAGCTAGAGGATCTTTCAGTACAGCTAAAAGACCTTATTGATCAATTGCAAAACTTCAATGAAATAATACCTATCAATGAGACAGTTTTAGAGTCTGCTGAGGAGGACTTAAAGCTTTCTCAGGTACGATACTCGCAAGGATCTACAACTATTTTAGAAGTTTTAAATGCCCAGGTATCCGTTGTTCAAGCTAAATCTTCTTTGGTTCGTTCAAAGTATGATGCTTTCATTCAGCAAGCAAATTTAAAAGCTCTGCTTGGCACATTGGATAATGAGCAGAAAAATAACTAGGAGTCATTGTGTCTGAAAAAAATAAATCAAATAAAAGAAAGTGGATTATAATTGTCATTGCAGTTTCTTTTGTTATCGTAACAGTAATTTTCAGTTTGAATCAAGGCGATAAGGATGCAGTTAGTGTTGAAACCGAAATGGTCAAGTATAATACTGTCATTCAAAAGGTTAATGCTAGTGGAACTATTCAGCCAGAGACCGAAGTTAAAATAAGCTCTTCCACATCATCCGCTTGGATTGAATCAATCACCGTTAAAGAGGGTGATTATGTTAAAAAGGGTCAACTCCTAATATCTTTAGATAGAAAACAACTACTTTCAAATTACAATGCTGCTATGTCTTCTGTTCGTTCTGCAAAAGCACGTGTAAAGCAGGAAGTGGCTAGTAAGAAAAGAATAGAAACTATGTATGACCAAAATTTGGCATCCGATCAAGAACTTGAAGCTATTCAGGCATCATATGAAATTGCCAATAGTCAATTAGAGCAAGCAAGGGCAAACCTAGAATCTAGAAAAGATGAGCTTGATAGGGCTAAAATAACTTCACCCCAAAATGGAATCGTGACATTGATCAATAAAGAAATAGGTGAAATGGCTTTGGGCGGGATGTTTCAAGCAGAAGTCCTGATGGTAATTGCAGATCTATCAAAAATGGAAGTAATAATTGACGTCAACGAAAATGATGTTGTATCAATTTCAAGAGGCGATACGGCAGAAATTGAAATAGATGCTTTCTTAGATACTCTTTTTTATGGAGTTGTAAACGAAGTCGCATTGGTACCACAGGTAACAGGCATGGGTTCGCAGCAGCAAGTGACAAATTTTCAAGTAAAAGTTAGGATGATCAACGTTCCAGATAATATTCGCCCGGGAATGAGTGCGACCGTTGATATCATTACTGATAAAAAAGAAGAAGTTTTAACAATTCCGATACAGAGCCTTACCGCAAGAAAAAAAGGAGTCGAGCTCATCGAGATGGGTAAAAAACCAAAAGATAGCTTTAACAGTAAAAACATCAAAACAGAAATGGAGGAACTGGTGTTTATTGTTAAAGATTCTGAAGGCTTGGTTGATCGCGGTGAATCTTCTTCAAAAAACACATTTGACAGACCATTTAAAAAAGCAAAAAAAGGGACAAAATATGTCCACGTAAGACCTGTTAAGGTTGGAATATCAAGTGAAACAGATTACGAAGTTCTGAGCGGCCTCAACGAGGGAGATAAGATCGTAACCGGAAGCTATAAATCAATAAGTAGAGAATTAAAACACAACGCACTTGTAAAGTTAAAATCCGATAAGAAAAATAAGAACGATTAGGTGTCAAATTTAATTTCACTAAATCAAATTAAACGACATTACGATGTTGGGGGTGAGCTTGTAAAGGCACTTGATGGTGTCGATGTATCAATCAATGCCAATGAGTATATTTCCATAATGGGGCCATCAGGTTCTGGCAAATCAACGCTAATGAATATTATTGGCTGTCTTGATACGCCAACTGATGGAACATATCAATTTGAAGGAGAGCTTGTTCATGAGATGGATGATGACCAGCTTGCTTCAATTCGTAACCGAAAAATTGGATTCGTTTTCCAAACGTTTAATCTCCTTCCAAGAGCAAATGCGTTACGAAATGTCGAGGTACCACTTATTTATTCTAATACTCCTAAAGTTGAAAGACTTGAAATTGCTAGATCGTCTCTTGTTTCAGTGGGATTAGAGGATAGACTAGATCACAAACCAAATGAGTTGTCAGGCGGACAAAGGCAGAGGGTTGCCATAGCTAGGGCGCTAGTGAATAATCCATCGATTATTTTAGCAGATGAGCCGACAGGAAATTTAGACTCCAAAAGTGGGATTGAAATTATGAAGATATTGAATGACTTACATACAAAAGGCAATACGATTATCTTAGTAACACATGAAGAAGAAATTGCACTTCATGCAAATCGTATCATCACTCTCTTTGATGGGAAGATTAAGGAAGATCGTAAAAATGAAAACACTATAAAGGCCGTATAATGTCTTCATTGTTTTTTGAAAGTGTGAAAATCGCTGTCGATTCAATCCTATCAAACAAAATTCGTTCATTTTTAACGGGTCTTAGCATAATAATTGGCATTCTTACCGTAACTCTAATGGGAACCCTAATTTCAGGTTTAGACAGAGGGTTTGAAAAAAGTATGGATTTTTTGGGAAAAGACGTGCTGTCAATAAGTCGATGGGAGTGGTTTGGTGGACAAGATTGGTGGGAAGTTCGTAATAGGCCTAGAATTAGATTAGATTATGTTGAAAAGATTAAGGATAGATCAAAATACGCTGAGGCTGTTGCACCTGTAATGCAAAGAGGTGCGAGTTTATCGCGAGGAGACCTGGGAGCTCGTTCTCAGATTTTTGGAACTACAACAGAATATTTAAAAACAACAAATTATGGTGTGGAGGCAGGGAGATTCTTTACTGATGGAGAGGATAGGTCTGGTGCTAGAGTAGCGCTATTAGGGCATGACGTTGCAGAGAACCTATTTCCTAACGAAGATCCTTTAGGAAAAAATTTTAAAATAGATGGCATCAGGTTTCGAGTCCTGGGAGTAATGGAAAAACAAGGAAAGTTTTTAGGCTTATTTAGTTTTGATACGCAGGTTATTATACCTTCAGGTGCAACCCAGAGATTGTTTTCAAGAAGAGGATTTCTAAGAATAAGTGTAAAAATACCAGATGATAAAATTGAAGAATCTAAGGACGAAATTTATGGGATTATGAGACAAATTAGAGGATTGAAGCCAATGGAAAAAGATGATTTTGCTGTTAATCAAACGGTGGCCTTTGAAAACATATATAACTCTATAAAGTTTGCTATTGGAGGAGTGGGTATTTTCATAACAATCTTGTCTCTTGTGGTTGGAGGAATAGGGATCATGAATATCATGTTCGTTTCCGTTAAAGAAAGGACCAAAGAGATAGGTGTTCGAAAGGCAATTGGCGCGACGAGAAATATGATCTTGACTCAATTTTTAATGGAAGCTACCATGATTTGCGTAATTGGAGGGTTGATTGGACTGTCATTTGCCTATATTTTAAGTATAGTTATAAATCAATTTTTCCCTTCAACAATGCCAATTTGGCTTGCGCTAACGTCAATTTCACTGAGTGTATTTGTTGGAATAACAGCTGGACTAATACCATCTTACAAAGCAGCAAGACTTGATCCGATTGATGCATTGAGGTATGAATAAAAAGTGATCCTAAGTAGTCAGATCAAAAGTATTTTGCGTGAAAGCGTTCGAATGACCTTTGATGCTATTCGTGCAAACAAATTAAGATCGACCCTTACTCTTTTAGGAATATCGGTTGGTATTTTTTCAGTCATTAGCGTCATGACTGCAATTAAAACACTTGAAAGCTCTATTGAGTCTGGGTTAAATGTGTTTGGAACCAATACTTTTTTGATAACTAAAGATCCAGCGATTCAATTTGGAGGAAATGAAAAGTATCGAAATAGAAAAAATATTGATTTAGACCAATATCTTCAATTAAAGGAGCGCGCTAAGCTACCAATACTTGTAAGTGGCGGAGATGAAACAGAGAGGGTGCGAGTTGTAACGTATAAAGATAAGAAAACAAAACAAGCCCCTCGAGTTTCTGGCGGAGATTCTGGCACCTTGAGAACTGTCAATACGTATATTGCAGATGGTAGAAACTTGACTGAGGAAGACGTGCATCTATCCCGCAGTGTTTGTATCATCGGAGCTGATGTTGTTGACATTCTTTTCCCATTTGAGGATCCACTAGGTAAGGTTATTCAACTTCAAGGGATTAACTTTACCGTAGTTGGAGTTACGGAAAGGCAAGGTCAGTCTTTTGGTCAAAGCCAAGACAATTATGTTTTCATGCCGGTGACTACCTTTTTACAACGCTTTAGAGGTAAATCCTATTCCTTGGGCATTACCGTTGAATCCGAATCCTCTGAAATGTACAGTGAAACATTGGATGAAGTGATTGGTGTGCTAAGGGCAATACGAAAAGTACCCCCTGGAGAAGAGAACGATTTTGAGATTACTACAAATGATGAATTAATGGAAACCTTTGGAACGTTTACAGGATCTATAAAGATCTTTGCTTTCTCAATTAGCGTTATAGCATTAATTGTTGCTGGAATAGGAATTATGAATATAATGCTCGTATCTGTAACTGAAAGAATTAAAGAGATTGGTATACGAAAAGCCATAGGTGCAACAAGAAGTCATATATTGTTTCAATTTCTAACCGAATCAGTCTTTTTATGTCAGATAGGCGGAATAATTGGAGTGATTTTTGGTGTAGCTGCTGGAAATATTATCTCATTGGTAGCGAAAGTCCCCGCAGTAATACCGTTTGACTGGGCCATTTATGGAGTCATAAGTTGTTCAATCATTGGTATTGGATTTGGTAGTTACCCTGCATGGAGAGCTGCAAATTTAGATCCCGTTGAATCTATGCGTTTTGAATAAAACTTATCTTAAACATTCTTGTAGCTACCCAACAGTTCTTATAAATTGATATATCTTTTAGAATTAAATAAAATGAATGATATCTCTAACAGATTTTCCTTTAAAATATATGCACTAACCCAATGAAGAGTATAGCAGTAATACCGGCGCGCTTACAGTCAAAGCGTTTTCCTAAAAAGATTTTATTTCCAATTGAAGAAAAACCAATGGTTGTTCATGTATATGAGAATGCAAAAAAATCAGAACTAATAAACGATGTCATAGTGGCCGTTGACGATAAAGAGACAATCAAAGAATTAAAAAAATGGAAAGTAAAAACTGTAATGACCGACGTACATCACTCTTCTGGAACTGATCGGGTGTACGAAGCATCAAGGGATATTGATGCAGAGGTTATTGTGAATCTTCAAGCAGATGAACCTTTTTTAGATCCTAAATTAATAGATATGTTAATTCAAGAATTTGATGACAATCAAATAGAGATGGCAACTGTTGCGGGAAAGAATCTTACCGCTGAAAGTATTAATGATTTAAATACTGTTAAGGTGTTACTTGACGCTGAAAAGTTTGCATTGGCGTTTAGAAGAAGGCCTTTAGAGGTAGAAATTGGTGGATATTATCACCATGCAGGCATTTATGCATATCGTAAAGAAATTTTAGATAAATTCACTAAACTTGATCCATCAATAAATGAAAAAAAACAAAAACTTGAACAGTTAAGGGCTATGGATAACGGAATATCGATTAAAGTTGTATTAATTGACAAAGTAAATAAAGGCATAGATACTTTAGATGACTTAAGAGGCTTGGTAAAATAATCATGGCAAAAACAAAACCAGTAAAATATATATTTGTCCTAGGGGGTGTTATCTCTGGTCTCGGCAAAGGTATTGCTGCAGCATCAATAGGTTATCTCTTAAAAAGTGCTGGATTAAAAGTAACAATCTTAAAGTTAGATCCGTATTTAAATGTTGATCCTGGTACTATGAATCCGTATCAACATGGAGAAGTTTTTGTTTTGGATGATGGATCTGAAACTGATCTTGATCTTGGGCACTATGAAAGATTTATTGATGTTGATATGGAAAAGATAAATAATACTACAACTGGACAAGTTTACAGCACAGTTTTAGAAAAAGAGAGAAGGGGTGATTATCTAGGCGCAACAATTCAAGTCATACCGCACATAACTGATGAAATAATTTCAAGAATTAAGGCGATAAACAAACCAAAGAAATTTGATGTAGTAATTTGTGAAGTTGGTGGAACAGTCGGAGACATTGAGAGCCTTCCATTCATGGAAGCCATTCGTCAGCTTTCTCTAGAGGTCGGGTATCATAATCATACCATGATGCATGTAACACTTGTTCCTTACATTCAAGCAAGTGAAGAATTAAAGACAAAGCCCACGCAGCACTCCGTGATGAAATTGCGCGAGATAGGTTTGTCTCCAGATATGATCCTATGCAGAACAGATCATAAGCTTACCAAAGAAGTTAGAAATAAGATTGGATTGTTTGGTAATCTAAATCCGGATCACGTTATTGAAGGTTCAGAAGTAAAAAGTATTTACGAGGTGCCATTAACTTTGTATAACCAGAATGTATCAGAAATAATTATGGATCGACTACAGCTTTCAGGTAAAGCTGATGTATCTTATTTAAAAACATTTATTAAAAAGTTCAAAGAGCCAAAATATGACGTAAATATCGCAATGTGTGGCAAATACACTGAACTTCCTGATGCCTACAAAAGCGTACTTGAATCGTTCATACATTCAGGAGTTGAGAACAATGCTCGTGTAAATGTCCATTGGGTTTCAACTGAAAAAATAAAAAATGATTCAGACGCTGAAAAAGTTTTTAGCGGAATGGATGGGATTTTGCTATTGCCGGGGTTTGGTTCAAGAGGATCTGAGGGTAAAATTATCTCTTGTAAATATGCACGAGAGAACAAGATTCCTTTTCTTGGAATTTGTCTTGGATTGCAGTGTGCAGTTATTGAGTTCGCTCGAAACGTTTGTGGACTAAAAGGCGCAAATAGCACAGAGTTTAATAAAAAAACATCTTACCCTGTTATTGATCTTATGGAATCCCAAAAGGCAATTAAAGCAAAAGGCGGAACGATGAGGCTGGGTGCATATCAATGCAATCTAAAAAAAGGTACCAGGGCATTTTCTGCTTATAGAAAGAAAACTATTTCAGAGCGTCATAGACATCGGTGGGAAGTAAACAATAGATTTAGAGAAAGATTAACAAAAAAGGGATTAATTATTTCTGGTGAAAATTCTGACCTCAATCTTGTTGAGATCATTGAACTGGAAGACCATCCTTGGTATGTTGCTGGTCAGTTTCATCCTGAACTTAAAAGCAGGGTAAGCAAGGCGCACCCTCTTTTTAGAGAATTTATAAAAGCATCCGTAAAGCATTTAAACAAAAAGAAGAAATAAAATATGAATACTATTTCTATAGGTAACGTAAAGTATGAAAATGGATCATTTCCTTTAATTGCAGGTCCCTGTGTAATTGAATCACGCGACCATAGCTTGAGGATGGCAGAGCAAATTCATAAAATTACAAGTTCATTAAGCATTCCATTGATTTTTAAAAGTTCTTTTGATAAAGCAAATAGGTCTTCAATTGAATCTTTTCGTGGTCCAGATAACCTAGATACTGGTTTATCAATTCTTTCAGATGTAAAAAAAGAAATAGGGATACCAGTGCTAACAGACGTTCATCTGCCAGATCAATGTAGCGCTGTAGCTGAAGTTTGTGATGTCCTCCAGATCCCCGCTTTCTTATGTAGACAGACAGACCTTTTACAAGCAGCTGGTAAAACCGGTAAAGCTGTGAATATTAAAAAAGGTCAATTTTTAGCACCTGGAAAGATGAAGCATGCTGCTGAAAAAATTGAATCTTCTGGAAACAGTCAAATTCTTTTAACAGAAAGAGGGACCTCTTTTGGGTATGGCCTTGTTTCCGATATGACATCAATACCTGTTATGAGCCAAACGGGTTATCCTGTTGTTTTTGACGCAACCCATTCTGCTCAATTACCGGGTGACAAGAATATAACTGGAGGTCAAAGAGAAATGATACCAACCTTAGCAAAAGCCGCTGTGGCAGCGGGATGCAATGGATTATTTATGGAAGTTCACGATGAGCCAGATAATGCTAAATCTGATGCCTCAACGCAGTGGCCCTTAGATAAACTAGAAAGTGTACTTGAAACACTATTAAAGGTTTACGAGGCAGTTAACTGATGAGTTATAACATTGATTCGATCAAAATGGTTATTTCTGATATTGATGGGGTGTGGACAGATGGATGCGTGTATATAGGAAATGAAAATTATGAAATGAAAAAATTCAATGTAAATGATGGTGCTGGAGTTGCTCTTTTAAGAGTTTCAGGCATTAAGCTTGCGCTTATTTCAGGTAGAAAGTCAATTGCTACGGAACTGCGTGCAGCTGAACTAAAAATTGAAGATGTTTATAATGGTACGCTCAATAAAATTATCCCGTACGAAGAAATAAAATTGAAATACGATCTAAAAGATTCTGAAATAGCATATCTTGGTGATGATCTTATTGACATCCCCGTTATGGAGAAAGTAGGGGTGCCAATTGCTACAAAAAATGCTGTAGATCTTTGCAAAAAAGCCTCAGTCCATATTACAAAGAAATCAGGAGGTGATGGTGCTTTTCGCGAGGCGGTCGAGTGGATTTTAACAGAGCAAGGAAGGCTAGAGAAGGTAATCTTAGATTTAAAAAATAAAGTTCTCGAACAAAAGTGAATCGATTAACTTTTTTTTCCATCGTTCTTTTTGCATGCAGTAATGTTGAATCGGATAAACTAGGTGAGACACGCGAAGGACTTCCTGATGCTGAAAGTTGGAATGCTACAATAACACTAACAAACAAGGGGTCAAAAAGAGCAATAATCAAATCTGGTCATTTAGAAAAATATCAGCAGCGTCAATATATATTACTAGATCAGAATGTAGATGCTGATTTTTTTAATGAAAATGAGATTTACACTAGTAATTTAAAATCTGAAATAGCTGAAATAGATGAGTCCAAAGATTTTTTGATTGCTATGGGTAATGTTGTGGTAGTATCAGATAGCGGAGTAACCCTGTATACAGATACACTTTCATGGGATAATGTAGATGAAAAAGTCTTCACAGATGACAGCGTGGTATTTATTACTGAACAAAATGATACCCTATATGGTATTGGATTTAAATCAGATATTGAATTGAATAACTGGGAAATTATGCAGCCAACTGGAGTTTTTCATGAGGGATCAATTGAGCAATAGCCACAAAAAACTTAAAGCAGAAAAACTATGCAAAAGGTATGGAGATTTCTGGGCTGTTCGAGAGGTAGACCTTGAAGTAAATAAGGGTGAAATCGTAGGCTTGCTTGGGCCAAACGGCGCTGGTAAAACAACTACATTTTATATGATAACTGGAATGATAAAACCCACTGATGGTTCAATTTATTTAGATGGAATGAACATAACAAGAAAAGCTATGTATCAGCGAAGTAGATTTGGAATTGGGTATTTACCACAGGATGAATCCATCTTTAGAAAATTAAGTGTAGAGGACAATTTACGCCTCGTTCTTGAAATGAGTAACTTCACAAAAGAAGATCAAAAGAATAAAATTGATCAATTATTGAACGATCTATCAATCGAGCACATTAGAAATAGTAATGGCGGAAATCTTTCCGGAGGCGAACGAAGGAGGGTTGAGATAGCTAGGACCTTAGCAATGGACCCAGATTTCATTCTTTTGGATGAGCCCTTTGCAGGAGTAGACCCTATTGCAGTTGAAGATATTCAATCTATAGTTAGTTCATTAAAGCAAAAAAATATTGGCGTGCTAATAACTGATCATAATGTAAGGGAGACACTTTCCATTACTGATAGATCGTATCTTTTATTTGATGGAAATATATTGAAATCAGGTAGTTCAGAATTTCTTGCAAACGACGATGAGGCAAGAAGGTTGTATCTTGGAGAAAGCTTCTCATTGTAATGCCCGCAATAAAACAAAAACAGTCCTTAAATCAGTCCCTTTCCCCTCAGCAAATTTTACAAACACTCATTCTACAATTAGATTTAAGCTCTCTTGAGAGTAAGGTTTCAGATGAGCTTGAAAGCAATCCACTGCTCGATCATTCCGATGTTACAGATGAAGAAGAGAAAATAGATTCAAAAGATGACCTTGATTTTGAGGATGACCCAGATGAATATGAGCCACACAACATTTACAGCAATCAAAGCTCAAAAGACGAAATTCCTATTGCTGACCAAATCGACTTCCTGCAAGACTTATCGAATCAGTTGAATGAATTCAATTTGTCAAAAAATGAACAAAGCATTGCTGAAGAAATAATTTGGAATCTAGATGAGAATGGGTATTTTTCCTTAGAAACTGTTTTAATAGCAGATCGATTAAATATTCCAGCTGAACAAGTGGAGAAAATCTTATCTCTCGTTCAGAAGCTTAATCCTCCGGGAATTGCTGCCCGCAATTTGCAAGAGTGCTTGCTCCTTCAAATTGAAGGAGATAAATATAAATATCATCGAAAGATTTTGTCTGATTTTTTTGATGATTTTGTAAATCATAAGTATGAAAAAATTCTAGATGCGCTTGAAATTCAAAATGAAAAGCTAAACGAGATCATTAACGATATTAAAAAATTAAATCCGTATCCTGGTGAGGGAAGAATAAAAGGTAAAAATGATTCCGTTATTCCTGATATAATTGTGACGCTTGAAAATAATAAATGGAAGATTTCGGTAAACGACTCATGGATTTCAAATATATCAATCAATTCCAAGTATTTAGAGTCAATAAGCACGAAAAATACCTCCAATGAAACAAAAAAATATATTAGCCAAAAACTTGACTCAGCAACATGGCTTATAAAGGCTATTGAACAAAGACATTCAACTTTAACGAAAGTAATGGAGCAAATAATTGAATATCAGCCCAATTTTTTTGATGGAGACACAACTTCTTTAAGCCCAATGAGGCTAAAAGATATCGCTGATAAATTAAATATGGATATATCAACTATTAGTCGTTCTACAAGAAATAAATATGTAGATACTCCATATGGTATTTTTGAGTTAAAATCTTTTTTCTCTGGAAAGCTTAATTTTGCAAATGGAGAAGAAGTAAGCGTAACACTTGTAAAAAATTTGTTGAAACAATTAATTCATGATGAGGTAAAAGATAAACCATTGACTGATACTGAGCTAACAACAAAACTCAAAGAAAAAGGGTATTCGTTAGCTCGCAGAACAGTCGCAAAATACAGAGAAGATTTAAAATTGCCTGTTGCACGATTGCGTAGGCAGATAACTAATTAGAGAGGTAAATCATGGCATACAAACGAATCATAATTGGAGATCAAGAATTTAAAATACCAAAGATTTCAATGGGTGCATTTCCTTTGATAGGTATAGCCTTAGTACTATGGATGTTAACAGGAATTTATGTGGTTGGCCCAGACGAAGTAGGAGTTGTACAGACATTTGGAAAATACTCAAGGGCAGCCCAGTCAGGTTTAAATTACCATTTCCCTTTTCCAATTGAAAAAGTTAGCACTCCAAAAGTTACAGAAGTTAAGCGTATTGAGATAGGTTTTAGAACTGTTGGTAAAAATCAATATCAAACCATTGCGCGAGAAAGTTTAATGTTGACTGGTGATGAAAATATCGTTGACGCTGAAATGATCGTACAGTACAAGATTAAAGATCCAGTTGCATACACTTTTAATTTCATTGAGCCAGAACTCACAGTTAGGCAGGCTTCGGAGGCTTCACTTAGAACCGTTATAGGACGGCACAACATTGACGAGGCCTTGACATCTGGAAAATTTATGATTCAAGAGGAGTCAAAAGAATTAATCCAAAATATTTTGGATAAATATAATACCGGAATTTTAGTTGTAGCAGTACAATTACAAGATGTTAGTCCGCCTGAGCAGGTTATAGCTGCTTTTAAAGATGTGGCTTCTGCAAAAGAAGATAAGAATAGAATGGTTAATCAAGCCGAAGGATATAGGAACGATATCATACCAAAAGCTAGAGGAGAGGCGCAAGCTCAGATACGAGAGGCTGAGGGTTATAAAGAGGCTAGGATTGCAAGAGCTGAAGGCGATGTTTCTAAGTTTAATGCTGTTCTTAAGGAGTACAGAAAATCAAAAGAAGTAACAGAAACTAGAATGTTTTTAGAAACTGCTGAGGAAATCCTCTCAGATCGTGAAAAGATAATTGTACCAGATGGAAAGGAAGGTAGTAATTTAATAAACCTTCTAAATTTAAAAGCAAAAGAGGGTAAATAATTATGAAAAGATTAATAGCGTTAATTTTACCAGTTCTAGCACTAGTTGGCCTAAGCTCAATATTCATCGTAGACGAAACAGAGCAAGTTGTAATTTTGCAACTTGGAAAACCAGTCAGAACTATAATCGATCCAGGATTCAATGCAAAACTTCCATTTCCGTTTCAAGAAAAAATCGTTTTTGATGATAGACTTTTGGAATACGATTCACCTCCCGAAGAGATTTTGAGTAAAGATAAAAAATCTCTTATTGTTGATAATTACGTTAGATGGAAAATTATTGACCCCTTGCAGTTTCTAAAAACAGTTCAAGCAATACCTACCGCTAAGAGTAGGATGGATGACATCGTCTACTCTGAGCTTCGAAGAGAATTAGGAACACATGATATGGTAGAGATCATAACTGAGAATCGCGAAGATATTATGGACGTTGTTACAAAGGCAAGTAACGAAGCTACGCTTTCTTATGGAATTTCAGTAATTGATGTTAGAATAAGGCGTGTGGATTTGCCATCAGAAAATGAAGAATCCATTTATGCTCGAATGGAAGCTGAGAGAAAAAGACAAGCTAATAAATTTAGATCGGAAGGTTCAGAGGAAGCGCAAAAAATTAGAGCCGCAACAGACAGAGATAAAACAATTATACTTGCGGATGCATACAAGGAAGCTGAAAAAATTCGAGGAGAGGGAGACGCAAAAGCTGTTCAAGTATATGCAAGATCTTATTCTTCGGATCCTAAATTTTATGAGTTTGTTCGCACGCTTGATGCTTATAAAAAAGTAGTTGATGATAAAACCACCCTTGTCCTACCATCAGATTCAAAGTTATTTAAGCTCCTTATTGAGGGAAAGTAACATAGATGAAAAGGGATTTCATTGAAGTAACAGATTATGATCAAAAAGAGATTTACAGTTTTCTAGATTCGGCAATTCTCCTAAAAAAGAGAATTCAAGATGATAGCGATGATTATAAGCCTTTTTATGGGTTATCAATGGCTATGATTTTTGCTAAACCTTCCGCTAGAACAAGAGTGTCTTTTGAGACTGGATTTTTCAAATTAGGTGGCCACGCTCTTTATCTTGGTCCAAATGATATTGGAATTGGTAAAAGAGAGGCTGTTAAAGATATTGCAAGAGTGCTTAGCAGATATAATGATGTAATTATGGCTAGGCTTTTTGATCACAAGCATATGATAGAATTGTCGCAAAGCGCATCTGTTCCGGTAATTAATGGATTAACTGATTACAATCATCCATGTCAAATCATGGCTGATCTTTTAACAATTTATGAGCATATGGATTCGATTGAAAATATTAAAGTCGTATATGTTGGAGATGGAAATAATATCGTTAATTCTTGGTTAAATCTAGCATCAATTGTGCCTCTAGATTTTACTTGTTTGTGTCCCGAAGGTTTTGAGCCTGACAGCGCTACAGTAAAAATGGCTAAAAATACATCATTCTCCAATGTTGAAATAACGCATGACGTTGAAAGTGGTGTTCTTGGCGCCGATGTTATTTATACAGATGTTTGGGCTTCAATGGGTCAAAAAGAAGAAGCCGATGAGAGAGCTAAAATCTTTAGCAATTTTCAAGTTAATTCTAAAATGATGAACTCTACAAATAAAGATACCTTGTTCATGCATTGTCTTCCCGCTGAAAGAGGTCGCGAGGTTACAGATGAGGTGATGGAATCATCAAATTCAATAGTTTTTGATCAAGCCGAAAATCGAATGCATGCTCAAAATACTATAATGTTAAATATTTTAAATAAATCTTAGATCTCATAATGGCAACAGATTTAAAATCAGTTTCTAAAAATGTATTGATTGGCGAAGCAGAGCAAATGATTTCTGCTGCTGATAAAATTTCCGAAAAAGTAGTAGAAGCCTGCAACATTATCAGTGGTCACCCTGGTAAAATTGTAATAAGTGGGATGGGTAAATCTGGCTTAATTGCTCAAAAAATTGCATCTACTCTCTGTAGTATTGGAAATAAAGCAGTTTTTCTGCACCCTGCTGAAGCGGTTCACGGAGACTTGGGTATCTATGCTCCTGGTGACCCCACTATTCTTATTTCAAAAAGTGGTGCAACAGATGAGATTCTTAGGCTAATCCCTATTCTGAAAGAATTCAAATCTCCCCTTATAGGTATTTTAGGAAATAAGAATTCTGTCTTATCGAATGAAGTCGATCTGGTGATTGATGCGTCTGTATCTAGAGAAGTTGATCCACTAGGAATAGTCCCCACTGCAAGCACCACACTTACCCTTGCTATTGGAGATGCTTTAGCTGCTGTTCTAATGAGTCATAAGAATTTCAAACGTGAAGACTTTGCAAGACTCCACCCTGCAGGGGACTTGGGAAGGCTTTTAAAGCTTACAGTAAAAGATATTATGCAGCCTTTTGAAAAAGTTGCCATCGTCTCTCCTGATAACAACCTGCGAAATGTAGTTATTAAAATGACAGAAAAACCTCAAGGAGCTGCATTGGTTCTTGATGATGAAAGTTTATTACTGGGTATTGTAACGGAGGGTGATTTACGAAGATCATTAGCGCAAAATATTGATATTGACAATTCAACAGCTGAAGAGGTTATGTCCAGCGAACCAATCACAATAAATATCAACTCAATCCTATCAGAAGTATTAATTGTGATGGAAAACAGAGAGTCGCAAATATCTGTACTTCCTGTAGTCGATGACTCGAAATGTGTTGGTCTTATTAGGATTCACGATATTTACCAATCGCAGCTTCTTTAGTTTATTTATAAGACTCCCACCTTACTTCAAACGTTCTGTATGAAACCTCATCTTTTTTGTTTAAAGGTATAGTGATTTTAAACTCACTGGTTGAACCAGGCTCAAGAGAAGTGACTGACTTTATACCTGTATAATATTTTGTATTTTGCCCTGAAACAAAAACTGAATCTTGATAAAGAAGCTCAGTCGTTGGTGACCACAAATTTGCTATTACCCTGACAAAATCAGCTCGCTTTGTTCCAATATTCTTTAATGAACCAACAATTTCTTCTCTATCTGTATATACGTCAATAAACGGTTCATTGATAAGCTCAACTTTTGCAGCTGGAGGAAGATCCTCATCAATATCGATAATCTTATCTTTTTCAATTGCTAATTGACCAATGCTGGTTTGCACAATAATTCCTAAATCATCTTCCTCGATAATTTCACCATTAACAACTGTTCCGTTTTGTAATTCAATACGATGCCTTAATTGGGGAATCTTAATTAGGTCCAAGAGCTCTTCATTGATATTTGGCATTGCTCCCTTACCCTCTTCGTATACAGAAATAATTTTTTTCAACGAATCGACCTGCTGTCGAAGAATATCAATACTCGATTTTATCTCAAAGAAAGGTTTACCCTCTTCAAGCGTTTCAACGGTTCTATTTCCAATGTCTCGAATAATGGGTAGGGGCTGAGTAGTATCTTGCAAATTATTTTCTCCGCTAATGTTACCATTTATGCCAGCGCTATCATTGAGCGTTGAATCTAAAGATGGCAATATAGAGATACCGCTAATCAGACTATCAACTTCTTTAACAGATACAATTGATGAGTCAATATTATCTATGAGCGAGCTGTTTGTTTCTTGTGAAAAGTGTACTCCCAAGGAAAATATTAATATAAATGTAAATCTAATCATCTTGTGATGACGCATTCTTATGAGCTTCAAATGTTCTTCTGTGAATTTCTTGCTCGTATGCTGGGTATGCTCCAAGGTCCTTAACTGTCTTTATAATAGGAGCATGAAGTTTATATTGATTATAGTCAGAAAGAATAGGTAGTAATGATGGAACAACGGTTTCGTCGCTAATATCTGCTATTTTTTCAATCGCCTTACTTCTTATTTCCAATGGATAGCTATCATTTTTTGCGATCTCAATAACTGCTTTTCTTATTTCCGGGTCATCAAATTCTCCCAATGCTTCAAGCAGTGTGTTTAGAATATTGTAATATTGATCTTTACCAGTTCTGTAGGTTTGAAGTAATGCGAGAACAAGACTTTCTTCTTTAACTCCTCTCATTGTATTCAAGGCAAAATCTCTTACTTCAAGATTAGTTTCAGGGTCACCTAAGAGTTCTGCAAAAGCACCTGCAACTTGAGAAGGGTCTTTTTTACCTAATATCTCTAACGCTCTGTTTCTAATACCTAGTTTTACAAAAGGGTCTCTTGATATTTGCGTTAGGATAGGCACTACTTCATCTGTACCCAATGCACCAAGAGTTTCTGTTAGAAGTTTTTCGGTTCTATTAAAATTACTCCTACTAACCTCATAAAGGTCTAATAATGCCATTACCTGATCTTTTGTGCGAACTTTATTTAGGTTCCTTACTAGCGAAAGCTCTAGCTCATTAGTTTTTTCTTCAACTTTGTTCATAGCGCTTATCATTGCATCTGCAGCCTTTGGGTCATCTCTAAACTTGGCCAGAAGTTCAATCGAACCAATCATAAACGTTACATCAAGTGCAGCAGCTTCACCAACGGCTTCAGAAAGAGCATTTAATGCAGTAGGGTGTTGTGTTTCAGCTAAGGCTACCCCTGCAGCCATTCTTACATCATATGGTTGATTTGTGTCATTATATATAGCAATCATTTCTTCCAATGCTTGCAGTTTACCCTCGCTAAAAGCGGTGCTTAAATTTTCTATTAATTCATAGGATATATCATCGTTAGACCTTCTGGAGGGAAGAAGCTTTTTAATTGTTGAGCAACCCTCAAAGAGAAATAGAGAGAAAGCAGTTATTATTATAAGGTTACTTTTTCTCATCTTTATTCCAAAAACGAAGCTTCAAATTAACTCCGTCAAATTTTCCATATGAAAAGAAGCTGAGCCAATCACCAAGGATTAAAAGTTTTCTATTTTCCATTTCAACCTCTTTTGCTTGATGATAGTGACCAGAAATAAAATAATCACAACCTTGGTCAAAGTATGGTTGGGCTTGTATTTTCATTTCCTCAAGAATTTTTTTATTATATTCTTTTGTGTGCAAATAATGATCTCCTTTTTTAGATACCCAGTTGGCAAATGAATAGCCAATTCTAGGATGCAAGGATCTGTAAAACCAAATAAATAAACGTGAACGAATAATTTTTTTTAGGACTCTATAGCTTCTATCCCAAGAAAGAAAACCGTCACCATGAGTGATATAGAAATTTTTATCCCCAATTTTGATTTTCACATCGTCGCTATAAACTTTATCAAATAAAGTATCATTAATAAAATCCATTACCCAATAATCATGATTACCTAAGACATAATGAACCTTGACCCCTGACTCTCTTAGTTTAAGAATTTGATAGTAAAGAGGCATGTATACTTTTGGGATTACATCTTTGTACTCGAAGTAAAAATCAAAAAGATCGCCATTTATTATGAGAGTTCCCCCAGTATATCTTACATGATCTAAAAACCCAAACAAAGCTTGTTCGCGCTTTTCTTCCTCGATGGTTCTGTTTAACATAAGATGAATGTCGGAAATGAAATATATTGGTAAATCCATACCTGTAAAGTAATATTTTACCTAGAGGACAGTCAATCATCAAACTTTATTAATAATTTTACAAATTTGATTGTAAAATTCATCTATATCTTCGAATTTAGGGAACTAAAGTTCTAAATTGGGTTTTAATAGTAACATGAAAAAGATTTTATACACATACTTTTTTGTTATCAGTTCTGTTTTGCAAGCACAGTCCTTTGGTCAAAATAAAGTTCAATATCGAGATTTTGAGTGGAGCTTCATTTCTTCTCCAAACTTTGATGTTTACTACTACGGGGATGAGTTAGATCTGGCAACATTTACGATGGAAGCTGCAAATGAAGCCTATGAGCAAATTGGAAAACACCTCAGATGGACACTCAAGAAAAGAGTACCAATCCTTGTTTATCATTCTCACAATGAATTTCAACAAAATAATGCTGTCGGTGTTTATATGTCTGAAGGTATAGGTGGAGTTACAGAGTTATTTAAAAATAGGGTTGTAATTCCTTTTGAAGGAGATTATAAAGCATTTAGACATGTCATTCATCATGAACTTGTTCATGCAATGATTAATGATCTCATTTATGGCGGTAGAATGAATAACGTGGCTAGCGGTCAAGTAAGATGGAGTATACCACTTTGGGCAAATGAGGGATTGGCGGAATATCTATCTTCAAACTGGGACACGGAAGCAGATATGATTATCCGCGACTTGGCCATTAATGAACGAATACCTACGGTAAAAGAATTAGAATATTTTTTAGCCTATAAGGGAGGTCAGTCCGTTTGGAAATTTATTGCTGAAAAGTATGGTAGAGAAAAAATAGGTGAGGTCTTTCAGGCAATGAAGAGGTTGAGAGGTGCTGAAAAAGGATTTAAAAGTGCAATTGGTATGGATTACGATGAGCTAACCGAACAATGGCATAAATATATTAAAAAAGAATTTTATCCAGACGTTGCTGGGCGCGATGAGGTTGAAGATATTGCCAAAAAACTTACTGATCATAAAAAGGCAAGAAATGTGTATAATGTTTCCCCATCAATATCACCTGATGGAGGAAAAATTGCATTCCTAACAAACAATCTCAGTTATTTTGATATTGACTTAATCGATGCGGTAACTGGTAAGAAAATTAAAAAATTAATAAAAGGTAGTAGATCCCTTGATTTTGAAGAATTGAAGTTTTTACAGCCTGGCATCAGTTGGTCACCTGATAGTAAAAAAATTGTGTTTGCTGCAAAATCTGGTTCTGGCGACGCACTATATATTGTTGACATTGAAAGTGAACGAAAAGAAAAAATTCCATTTGAACTGGATGGTGTCTTTAGTGCTACATGGAGCCCTCAGGGTGACAAGTTAGCATTTGTAGGGTATGAAAAAGGTGCTAGCGATATTTATATTTATGATATAAACAAAAAAACCCACTTCAATTTAACCAAAGATATTTATTCAGATTCAGAACCCTCATGGAGTCCAGATGGTAGTTCTATAGCTTTTGTTTCAGATAGAGATGATGCTGAAAAAAAATCAATTTCTACAGCCCAAGATATGATATCTGTAGATTATGAGAGCAAAGATATATATGTAATTAACATTGAGACTGAAAATTTAAAGCAAATAACAAGTACTGGATACAATGAAGATTACCCTATTTTTGCTAACACTGAAAAATCTTTGTTTTATATAGCTGACTCATCTGGAACATGGAACTTATTTAAATACGATTTAGTGAGTGGAAGCACATCTATTATAACAAATCTTCTCACTGGAATATTTCAGCTGAGTATAAATAAGTATGATGATGCAATGGTCTTTTCGGGTTATTCTAACAGAGGATGGGATGTTTACAGATTAAATAATCCATTAGATTTGAGCAGGGTTGACGTTGAGCCAACCAATTTTGTTTTAAATAAAGATTTTGTTGAAAAGGAAGAGCTTCTTGATTTAAGAAAAGATAAATGGCGCGGAAGCGACTCAAATCAATCAGATTATTCTCGGCATATATTTGCCATGGAATATGAAAGCTATAATAATCAAAATCTCCAAATTGAAAAGCAGAGTACAAATAGAGACACTCCTCTCAAAGATGACTCTGGCAGCTATATCCCTCAATCTTATAAAACTCAGTTCAGTTTAGATATTGCACAGGGCCAATACGGTTATAATAATGTATTTGGTCATCAAGGATTATTAATATTTTATTTTAGTGATTTGATGGGAGACCACCAAATATCTCTAGCCTTAGAATCTCAAATATCGCTTTCAAATAGTGATTATTATCTCAATTATGCCTATTTGAAAAATAGAACTGATTATTATTTTACATTATTTCATCAAGCTGATTTCTTTTTAACGGGAGGATATTATAACCAGTATGGCTATCCTGTTGACCTGACTGCTCGGATGAGACATTACGGTATTTCTGCTGTAGCATCTAGACCCTTGAACAAATTTAATAGAGTAGATTTTGGGGTTATAACTCATAATCTTGATTATAAGCTTTTCGCAGTAGATCCTTACGAGACAAGTAATACAGTTGTAAGCAGTGATGGTTTTGTAGCATTAAATCCTACTATGAGTTATATTTTCGATAATACAGTTTTTGGGTTTCTTGGTCCCATTGATGGATTTAGACAGAACACCACATTGGAGTTAAGCCCTGCGATGGGTAAAAAAGGTATTTCGTTTCAAAAGCTAAAAATAGATTTACGAAAATACTTAATGCTTAACAGAAGTTATTCGTTTGCTGGGAGATTATTTTTTGGTAATAGTACTGGAAAAAATCCCCAAAAGTATTTTTTAGGGGGCATGCAAAATTGGCTTTGGGGTACTGGAACTACCGATGGTGTAGATGATGGATTGACACAAGAATGGCGCTGGAGAAATGTCATTTTGGATAGTCAAAATGAATCGCTATTGCAAGATATCTATTTCTCAGAATTCGCTTACCCGTTGAGAGGAGCTCGCTTTTCAGAGCGAGTTGGAAAAAACGTTTTACTAGCTAATCTTGAGTTTAGATTTCCTTTAATTCAATATTTACAAATTGGATTTCCTTTCCCTATTACTTTAGGAAATATATTTGGGCACATTTTTATGGATGTGGGAGCAGCATGGGATGATTCCAAAGAATTTACTGATACCGCACTATTGCAAACTAAATATGGTAATAATCTTTCAAATGATTTTTCACCATGGGTTCGAACAGTTGGATATGGAATTAAGTTGCCAATTTTCCTTCCTTGGAGAATTGAAGCAGCATATGATTGGACCGGCAAAGGTCTTTCTAAGCCACAATGGTATCTCTCCTTAGGATTAGATTGGTAGTTTTTTTGATTTTGTTCACATTACTTTCTTTGTGAATAAAATAATTATCAAATATAATTTTGGCTAAAAATAAATCTAAGACTGTTTACCTTTGTTCTTCGTGTGGACAAGACTTCCCAAAATGGAATGGACAGTGTCCCTCTTGCAATGAATGGGGAACCCTTAGTGAGTATAAAGTTTCAGCTTCTAGAACCTCTAAACAAAGTGGAGAAAAAAAAGACACCCATTCACTCGAGGATATATTGCATAAAGACGAGGTTAAAAGAATATCGATTGGTATTAATGAGGTTGACAGAGTTCTAGGTGGTGGTCTTTTAAGCGGTTCAATGATCTTACTAGGAGGAAGTCCAGGCATTGGAAAATCAACCTTAGCTTTACAAACTTTATCAGCATTTACGCAAAACGTATTGTACGCATCAGCTGAAGAAAGTGAAGAACAAATTGCGTTGCGAGCTAAAAGATTAAATGTTCTTTCAAACAACATTCACCTTTCCTCAGAAAATAGAATCGATGAAATATTAAATCAAGTATCTCTTCTCAAGCCAGAGCTGTTAATTATTGATTCTATTCAGACGATTTTCAGTGAAAATTTAGACTCACTGCCAGGTTCAGTCTCTCAAATTAGAGAATGCGGTCAAAAATTACTTCAGCTGGCAAAAGACGAAAAAATTGCAATCTTAGTTATCGGGCACGTTACTAAAGAGGGTGTAATTGCTGGACCTAAGATGTTAGAACATATGGTGGATACAGTTTTGTATCTTGAGGGTGATGAGCGAAATGATCATCGTATTTTAAGATCAGTGAAGAATCGTTTTGGAACAACAAATGAAGTTGGAATATTTCAAATGTCAACTCTTGGCTTGGAAGAGGTTTCAAATCCATCTGAACTATTTTTAGCTGAGAGAAGAAATGATATTACAGGGTCAACGATTTTTCCATCTCTTGAAGGAACAAGGCCAATCCTAGTAGAGATTCAGTGTTTAGTTTCGAATGCAAACTTTAATGCGCCACAACGAAATGTAAATGGATTTGATTTCAAAAGACTTTCCATGCTTCTTGCTGTTCTAGAAAAGAGGATGGGCTATAAAATGGGCATGAAAGATGTTTTTGTAAACCTGGTAGGTGGATTAAAAATAAATGATCCTGCAGCAGATTTATCTGTTATTACCGCTCTTGCGTCAAGCGAAAAAGATCAGTTGATAAAGGGTTCTTTTGTAATGATTGGTGAGGTTGGTCTAGGGGGCGAAATAAGGTCAGTTACTCGATTAGAGGAAAGGATAAGCGAATCTTTAGCTTTAGGGTTTACTGATGTTGTTGCCCCTAAAACTAGTATAAATAGATTGAAAAAGAAGCACTTAAAAGTAAAACTGCATCCAATATCTCATGTCGTGGAAGCGTTCGGTATTATTTTTAAATGAAGTTTTCTGTTTTAGCAAACGATTTAAATAGCTCAGCGAGGTTTGGAGAAATATCTACAGACCATAGCACCTTTACAACACCAGTATTTATGCCAATTGGTACTTCTGCAGTAGTTAAAACAATTGACCCACAATATCTTCAAGATCAGGATATAGGGATTATTTTGTCAAATACATATCACCTCTACATTAGACCGGGGCATGAAATTATTAATGCTGGCGGTGGCCTCCATAAATTTATGAATTGGGATAGTAGCATCCTCACTGACAGTGGTGGTTTTCAAGTTTTTTCCCTCGCAAAATTAAATAAAATTTCAGAGGATGGGGTCACATTTCAATCTCATCTTGATGGTAGTACGCATTTTTTTTCACCGGAGCTGTCCATGGATATTCAACGCTCTCTTGGGACAGATATAATTATGGCTTTTGATGATTGCCCCCCAGCAAACGTAGATAAATCGGTGGTTTCTAGTGCAGTCAATAGGACATATGATTGGATGAAAAAATGCCGTGTTCATGTTGAGAATAGCAAGCCACTGTATGAATGGAAGCAAACGTTGTTTCCAATTGTTCAGGGAGGCATTCATACTGATCTCAGAAAGAAGAGCACTGAACAGCTTTTGCCCCTAGCAGAGTGTGGTATGGCTATTGGAGGGCTTGCAGTTGGCGAAGACAAGTCAGCAATGTTTGATGTTATTGAGTTCCTTGATGATTCTCTTCCAATTGATCAACCGAGATATCTAATGGGGGTAGGCCGACCGACCGATCTAATAAAAGCAATACATTTAGGTGTTGATATGTTTGATTGTGTGTTACCAACCAGAAATGCAAGAAATGGACAACTTTTTACAAGCGAAGGTATCGTAAATATAAGCAACGGAGAATACAAAAAGTCTTTTGATAAGATAGACAAAAATTGTAGTTGTCATACTTGCAAAAATTTTTCAAAAGCGTATTTAAGACACCTATTTAATATTGGAGAAGTTCTTGGATTGCGACTAGCAACTATTCACAATTTATACTATTATAACAATCTAATACTTACTGCTAAAGAGAAGATAAAATCTGGAGATTTTCATGAATGGTCAAAATCCTATCTAAATGAAATGGAGCTTTATCATGGTATGTAGAATTATTTTATTACTTCTTTTTTCCATCTATTCTTTACATGCTCAATTAGAAATTAGCTTTATGCGTTTTTACAAAAATGATAAAGATTTCATTTCCGATATGAGATTATTAGCAACTGCAAGATTCAATCGTTCATACTTGCAAGTGTTTTATGATTCAAATAAAATTCCACTAATTAAAGAATGGGTAGATACTGATGGCGAAGTTGTTAAGCGGGAAATTTTAGAGCATGATAGTAACCGGAAATTGATTCGCAGGTACTATGCTAACGCAGATCAGCAAATTGATAGTGTTAAATACTTTAGTGAAAATGAGCCATGGTCTGTAGAATTTAGAAAAGTGCTTCCTAGGAATAATCGTGATTACTTTCAAAATCAGCAGACAATGTTTGTACTAAATTCTTCAAGTCGTTTTGACTCTATAGTATTTAAAACTGTTCAAGGAGTTAGCTATGGACAAATTGATTTTATATATGATCATCTTGGTTTTATGATAGGAGAGGTATGGAAAGACTTGCTTGAAAATAAAACTGTACGAAAATTTTCTTACTCAATAGATATATTAACTGGTAAAAAAGAGATTCGAGAATTTAATCAAAATTCCGAACAGATAAGTTACGTAGTGTTGTCTCAGCCTCCAGCTGAGTCGCTTTATAGAACACCTCCACCTAGATTAGGAAACAATCTTGATGAGATATCGATTTTGCTCGAGGATATTAAAAATAAAAACTTAAGGATTCCCTTTGATGTTTTTATCCCTAAAACGGATCACGACTTGATGCTCTTATCAAACGGTGACAGTTTAATGATTGAAAATGTTCAGTTTCGTCAAAACCAAATTTTATTTCGCATCGCTGGGGATGATGCTCAGTTGACCATGCCAAAAAGCCGCGTTAAAACTGTAGTTTCAAGATATGGAGAGCAAATTTACCCCTAAGGTTGCTTTCAGTGGATTGTAAAGAGTAAATTAAACCACTCATATGATTCTAAATAAACTAAACCAATTCACGCTCATACTTATTTTCATTTTGCAATTAAATGCGCAATCCTATCCTCCACCAACCAACTTGATTTCTGTTCCATCTGCCGCAACGCTTCAAAGAGGTAGTTATGCATTACAAATGCATGTTCAAAAAGAAGGAGGTTTGACTAGTTTAATAAGTGTTGGCTTAACTGATAGGTTCCAGCTTGGACTTTCCTACGGATCAGCAAATTTAATTGGGGATGATAGCCTTGTAATGCATCCCAAGCCAGAAGCTAACATCAAGTATTTACTTATAGATGAAACAGAGTCAATCCCTGGAATATCAATTGGGGTAAATACCCAAGGACAAGGAAAATTCAATTCACAAGACTCATTAATGAGGTATGATATAAAAGCAATGGGTCTGTATGCTGCAAGCAGTAAGAATTGGGTAACACCCCTTGGTAATTTGGGTTTGCATTTTGGAACTAACTATAATTTTGTTGAAATAAATGATGGCGATGAAGATGTAAACTATTTTTTTGGAATGGACATTGAATTTAATCCTGAATTTTCGCTATTAATGGAGTACAATGCAGCCCTTAATGAAAATGATATGACAGCTCAAAACATTGCTATAAATAAAGGGGGATACTTGAATGCTGCTATACGATGGACATTCGTTGAGAGACTTCACATTGAGCTTGATTTCAATAATTTATTATTCGATGAAGATAAAGTTGATTATTTTAACCGTGAATTAAAGATTACTTATATTGAATACTTTTAATGAAGCACATCTTTTTCCCTCTTTTATTCTTAATTAGTCAACTTTTTTCTCAATCTAATTTAGAAAAAGCAAACTCAGCTTATGCATCAAGGGCTTTAGGTAGTACAAAAAATAAAGCAGATGGGTCACAAATTAAATCCGCTATTAAATTTTATTTAGCAGCAATTGAAAATGAGAACTCAATCGAAGCCTCCATTGGTATCCTTAAAAGCTATTACTACTACGGGAAATATGCGCTAGATGATAATGATGAGAAAAAGAAAATTTTTAATGATGCTGTAAGTTTAGGAGAAAAATTTATAATTGACAACCCCGAAAGTCCAGGTATAAGATACTGGTATTTAGTTAATTTAGGAAGTTGGGCTGAAGAATATGGAGTGATTGCAGCTGCTAGATCTGGTTTTGCAGACACAATGAAAGTGCATTCAGAGAAAATCATAAAGTTAGATAACAAGTACAATGATGGAGGTGGATATTTCATGTTAGGTGTAGTGCATTTAAGAGCACCCTATGTACCTTTTTTTCTTTCTTGGCCAGATAAAGATAAAGCCGAAAAATTATTAAAATCCGCTTCCATAACAGGGAAATATACTTTACCTCAAAAATTTAATTACGCTAAAGCTCTTTATAAAAATAATAAAACAAAAGAAGCGCTCGATCTTTTAAAAAATATAATAAAATCAACACCAAGTGGGGAAAATAGAGTCGAAAGTTGGGATCAAATCATTGAAGCAGAAAAATATATACAAAATATAAAAGAATGAATCCATGTCATATCTCGAAGAAAAAAAAATATCTTCAAAGAAAATATTTAATGGAAAATTAATCCAATTATTTTTGGATAGAGTAAAACTTCCAAACGGTAAAACAAGTAGCCGTGAATGGGTCGATCACCCTGGTGCTGCATGCGTGATTCCCATAATGTCAAATGGCGATATTTGCTTTGTTAGACAGTATAGATATGCTGCAAAAAAAGAATTCATAGAGATTCCAGCTGGTAAAATTGACATGATGGAGGATCCTTTAGATTGCGCAAAAAGAGAACTTTCTGAGGAAATTGGCTATAGAGCTAATAAGTTGACTCTATTAACAAAGATTTATCCAGCAGTAGGTTTTTCAAATGAATCAATGTGGATGTTTCTTGGTGAGGATTTAGTCAAAACTAAAGTGAAATTAGACTCTGATGAGTTTTTAGAATTAGTACCAATGAAAATTGAAGAAGCTTTTCGAATGGTCTTTTCTGGAGAAATAATGGATGTGAAAACTATTATAGGGATTATGTGGTATCATCAATTAATTGGTAATACAAAATGAATGATTTCACGCACGAGATAAAAATAAAAGCAAATGAGATTGGTTTTGATAAAATTGGCATAGCGGAAGTTGGACCCATTAAAAATGCAAAAGAGAAACTTGAAACATGGATTTTAAATGGTAAGCATGCATCTATGGATTGGGTCGAAAAAAGAAAAAATGAGCGCGGTGATATTTTTAAATATTTTCCAAAAGCAGTATCACTAATATCCGTAGGTATGAACTATTACACAGGGTATGCTCAGAGTGACTTGAACTCAAATTTCAAGTTTAGTAACTATGCTTGGGGAGATGACTACCATGACGTACTAAAAACAAGGCTTAAAATTTTATTGGAATGGATAAAGAGTGCATCCTCTGAAATAGAAGGGATAGTTTGCGTTGATACATCTCCAGTCATGGAAAAAGTTTGGGCCGAGAAGGCTGGGCTGGGCTGGCAAGGAAAACATACCAATTTAATATCACGTGATTTTGGAAGTTGGCTATTTCTAGGAGAAATAATATTAAATATCCCATTGAGCTATGACAAGCCTTTCATGGATGATCTTTGTGGAACTTGTACGGCCTGTATCGATGAATGTCCTCCAGGAGCATTATCAGAGTATCAAATAGACTCTAATAAATGTATTTCGTATCAAACAATTGAACATAGAGGTGACTTTGACAAAAATTCGATTAATTTAGATAGCTGGATATATGGATGTGATATTTGCCAAGAGGTTTGTCCTTGGAACAAAAAGTTTGGTAAAATAACTAAAGAAAAATCATTTTTTCCAAGGAATGAAATAGTAAAGAATTCCGATCGTGATTGGGATCAGTTAAATGAAGAGCAGTTCAGAAAAATATTTAAAAACTCTCCAGTCAAAAGAGCAAAACATTCTGGATTAAAAAGAAATATTAAAAAAAATTATTAGAAAAAGGAGTTTTTAATGAAAGTAGGTGTTTTACTGTCTGGTAGCGGGGTTCAAGATGGTTCAGAGATTCATGAATCAGTCTTAACCGCACTATTTTTAGAAAAGACACGAGTCGAAATAGTATTTATGGCGCCCAATATTGATCAAATGCATGTTATGAATCATTACACTGGACAAGAAATGGATGAATTCAGAAATGTATTGGTTGAATCAGCGCGAATAGCTAGAGGCAATATAAAAGACTTGGCAGAAATTCGCGGTGAAGATCTAGATGCATTAATTATTCCTGGTGGTTTAGGCGTAGCTAAAAATTTATCTGATTATGCTATGTCAGGATCTGAATGTTCAATAAATCCTGATGTATATAGATTAGTCGTTGAAATGTTAATTTCAAAAAAACCTATTGGTGCAATTTGTATTGCTCCAGCAATGATGTCTAAAATTTTATTTGAACAAAATTTGTCGGCAAATCTGACAGTTGGGAGTGATGCAACTACATCAAAAGATATCGAAACGATGGGGAGTCAACATCAAAATTGCTCAACAAGAGAAGTGGTTATTGATGTAAAAAATAAAATTGTTTCAACACCAGCATATATGGACGCAAAATCTATTTCTGAAGTAGCTGAAGGTATTGAAAAATTAGTTAATGAAATTGTATCAATGAAATAATGAAAAAAATTGCAAACTTCGATGAAATTCCGAATATGGGAAGCAAATTGATTTTTTTGGATGAAACCCCTATCGCGCTCTTTAGAATTAATGACAAAGTTCATGCCTGGGATAATAGATGTCCTCACAGAGGAGCATCATTATCAGATGGTTACATATCTGAAAAGACAATTCAGTGCAAGTATCATTTATGGGAATTTGATGTTAACAAAAGATGCTCCGTTGATAATAAAAATATAAAAGTAAAGAGCTTTGAATTAAAGATAGTAGATAATGCAATCTACCTTATTTAGAAAAAATAATTAAAGCTTAGTTTCCTCTACGGTTTTTTTAACTGCATCTAGGGTATTGTTTAGGGCAGATTTTTCACTATCGTTTAAATCAAACTCTAGAATTTTTTCAACTCCACGTTTTCCAATCAGAGTTGGAACCCCAATGAAATATCCATCGATGCCAAATTCACCCTCACAAAGAGATGCGCATGGTATTACTCTTTTCTTGTCTCTCAAAAATGATTCAGCCATTTCAATAGCAGATTGAGCGGGCGCATAAAAAGCAGATCCATTTCCAAAAAGCTTTACAATCTCACCACCAGCAAACCTTGTTCTGTTCACTATCTCTTCGAGTTTCTTTGCAGATACTAAAGATTCTATTGGAACACCTCCAACAGTACCGAGTCTAGTTATAGGGACCATGGTATCACCGTGACCTCCAAGAACCATACAAGTAACATCTTGTACGGAGCAGCCTACTTCCATAGCGATAAAAGTTCTAAATCTTGCGCTATCTAAAGCGCCAGCCATTCCAACGACCATATTTTTATTAAAACCAGACGCTTTGTAAAAAGCATAAACCATTGCATCCAGCGGATTAGAAACAATTATCACGAATGAATTTGGTGCAACATCTTTAATATTTGAGGCAACATCTTTCATTATTCCAAGATTTATATCAAGTAGATCTTCTCTGTTCATGCCGGGTTTTCTTGGAATTCCTGCAGTAACTATAAAGACATCCGTATCTCTCAGGTCTTCCCAGTTTGATGTTCCTATTATCTCAGTATCGAATCCATCATGGGGTCGTAGTTGCATAAGATCTAAAGCCTTACCTTTAACCATTCCTTCAACATTAGGAATATCGAATATCTTAACATCTCCCAATTCCTTTTGCGCTGCAAGTAAGGCTAGGTTTCCTCCAATTTGACCACCACCGATTAATGAAATTTTTGCACGTGACATTGTTTATCCTTTGTATTGCTATTACGAAATTAATATAGATTTATTATTTAAAAATAAAAAACCCCAATAAATACGATAATTATTGGGGTTATAAAAATATTTTTGGGAGTCTACTAATTTTCGAGGACACTAACTTTTTTTCTATCTTTGCCTTTTCTTTCAAATTTTACAATACCATTGCTTGTGGCAAAAAGCGTGTCATCGTTAGCTCTCTTAACATTTACGCCCGGATGAACTTTAGTCCCTCTTTGTTTAAGAATGATTCCTCCTGCTAAAATACTTTGTCCATCAGATACTTTTACTCCTAAGCGCTTAGCATTTGAGTCTCTACCGTTTTTAGAACTACCCATTCCTTTTTTATGAGCCATAAGATTAACCCTCCTCTTTACTAACTTTTTCATCTACTGGCTTTTCAGTAGACTTTACTTTTCCTGAAGTGATGGCACCAATCTTTATCAAAGAAAAGCTTTGGCGGTGCCCATTATTTCTGCGGTAGCCTTTTCTTCTTTTCTTCTTAAAAATCCTTATTTTCTTGTCTCTACCATGATTAATTATTGTTGCAGAAACGGAAGCACCAGCTATAGTGGGGGTTCCCATTGCAACTTTTTTACCGTCGTTGGTAAGTAAAACTTGATCAAATTTAAGGGTCTCACCCTCTGGTGAAGTTAGTAAGGGGACCTTAAGTTCGTCGCCCTCTTCCACTCTAAATTGTTTTCCTGCTATATTTAATATTGCAAACATTATTTCTCCAAAAAAGCCGATGAATCTAAGCAATTTTTCATTTTTGTTCAATGCTTACGTGTTCAATGACTTTTTCATTGTTTTTTGAATCTAAAAATTTAAACTCGTCACGATTTACCTTAGGGTTACCTTCAACAGTAATATATGTAAAGTTCTGCCACATTAATCCTCTTAATGCTTTTTTATTATTTTTCATAAAGTCAGCGATTTCAGGATGAAGTTCTAGTTTTAACTTTAATTTTCTATTTTTTGATTTATACCTTCTGAGCCAATGATCAATTCGCGTAATTAGTGTTTCTCTAGACATAATTCTTCCAGCACCCTTGCATGTAGGGCATTCATCGCTCATAGAATCTAACAAGCTTAGTCGAATTCTTTGTCGGGTCATTTCCAAGAGACCAAAATCTGAAATTGGAGAAACGGCTACTTTAGCACGATCCTTTTTTAATTCTTTGCGTAGCTCATAGTAGATCTTTTTTCTGTTAGATTCATTCTTCATATCTATAAAATCAATAACTACTAGTCCAGATAAATCTCTTAAACGGAGCTGTCTGGCAACTTCTTTGCATGCTTCTAAATTAATTTTTAATGAGTTCTCCTCGTGGTTCTTCTTTCCAACAAATCGTCCACTGTTTACATCAACTACAACCATAGCTTCTGTTTTTTCAATAATTAAATATGCACCGCTTTTTAACCAAACTTTTGGACGAAGAAGTTTGTCTATTTCATTTTCAATTCCTTTATCTTCAAATAATGGCTTCTTTGATTTGTAGTGTTCGAGCCTGCTAGCCATGTTTGGGGAAACGTCATCTAAGTAATTGCTTATTTTTTTAAAAAGCTTTTTTGAATCAATGGTTATTTTAGATATATCCGGTGTAAACAAGTCTCTTATTACGCTGGATGCTGTTTCAAGGTCTTCATAAACAAGCGCAACATCTTTCTTTTGATCGCTTGTTTTGAGCAAATTTTGCCAGTTTTTTTCAAGATTTTGCAAATCATTTTTAATTAACTCTTCACTTTTCCCTTCAGCAACAGTCCTAACAATGATTCCTGCTTCTTTGTCTTTTAAAGATGAAACAAGCTTTTTCAGTCTTCGCCTTTCATACTTGTCCCATATTTTCTTAGATATGCCAATGTATTTTGCATTTGGTACTAAAACCAAAAGCCTTCCAGGGATGGCTACTTCAGTAGTAACACGAGGACCTTTTCCAGCAAACGCTTCTTTAATAACCTGGACAAAAATATTTTGTCCAGTTTTTAAATCTACATTTACGTTATCGCTGGATTTTCTACTGGATCTTTTTCTGGACTTTCTTTTAGATGTGTCATCATCAGTATCGTCAGAGTCCATTAAGTATGCGGGGTTTTCAATCTCTGAGAACGGTAAAAAAGCATTTATGTCGTAGCCGATATCGACAAATGCGGCTTGCATACCGGGAAGAACATTTTCAACCTTTCCTTTATAAATATTTCCAACCATTCGTTGTTGGTCTTGTTTTTCGACATACACTTCTACAAGCGTTCCATCTTCAATGATTGCAATACGAGATTCACCCATGCTTTCATTGATAAAAATCTCTTTTTCCATTTTGACTCCTTTAGCTATTAGTAGTACTAATAGTGAGTTATAGTTAGCATGGATTGTAGGATGATTTTTGAGGTGAGATTGGCCCTTCAGCCAGGGTAAAATCTTGAATATTAAATTTAATATTCAAGAATGAAATTTTAAATATTATATTAACTGTGTCTATAAAAAGACAAAAAAACTTTTAGTTTCACCTACTGTTTCAATTACAATCCGTTATTATAATTTAGATAATATTATACCGTAAGCCAAGATATTAGATTTAGTTCTAAGTGTTTGATTGGTGGTTTAAATCAACTTAAATTCAAATGTCGAATTTTGAGCCATATTGCTTCGACATAAAATATTTGCTAAAAAGGATATAAGCCCTTTATTTAGCAAAAAGGGCTTTTTTTATGATTAATGAACTACTGAAAAATAGAATTTTAACCATTGATGGTGCAATGGGCACTATGGTTCAGTCTTTTAAATTAGATGAGGAAGATTTCCGAGGAGATAGGTTTTCCGATCATAAAACTGATTTAAAGGGAAACAACGACATTCTGGTATTAACCCAACCAGATATAGTTTCAAAAATTCACAAAGCATACCTGGATGCGGGGGCCGATATTATTGAAACTAACACGTTTAGCGCTAATGCCATATCGCAATCTGATTATGATATGGAAAGCGAGGTTTATAATATTAATTTTGAAGCTGCAAAAATTGCATCAAAAGTTGCCAAATCATATAAAGGTAAGCCTAAATTTGTAGCTGGCGCAATAGGACCGACAAGCAGAACAGCCTCTATGAGTCCAGATGTTAATGATCCGTCATATCGAAATACTGATTTTGACGAGTTGGTAGCGGTTTACACTGAGCAAGCAGAAGGATTAATAGATGGAGGGATCGACCTGTTTTTGGTGGAAACAGTTTTTGATACGTTGAACTGTAAAGCCGCTCTTTATGCTGTTAATGATTTAAAAATTAGCAGAAATCTTGATATTCCAATATTCATTTCAGGAACTATCACTGATGCTAGCGGAAGAACTTTGTCGGGTCAAACAGTCGAAGCTTTTTGGAATTCAATTAGACATGTCAATCCCTTAGGAGTTGGTCTTAATTGTGCACTCGGAGCTGATCAAATACGACCCTGGTTGAATGAACTTTCAGATATTGCCGATACTTACGTATTTGTGTATCCAAATGCAGGTCTTCCTAACGAACTTGGTGAATATGATCAATCGCCAAGTGATATGTCAGAAATAATCAAAGAATTCGCAAACGATGGACTAGTTAATATGGTTGGAGGGTGCTGTGGGACAACACCCAAGCATATTGAGGCTATTTCTAAATCTATGAAAAATAAAAAACCTAGAGAAATACCCTCGGTTCATGAATACACGCGTCTGAGCGGATTAGAGTCATTTATTATTCGACCGGAGAGTAACTTCATAAATGTAGGTGAACGAACGAATGTGACTGGTTCCGCAAAATTCAAAAGATTAATAAAAGAAGGCGACTTTGAATCGGCTTTATCGGTAGCAAGACAGCAAATACAAAATGGAGCCCAGATTATTGACGTCAATATGGATGAGGGTTTATTGGATTCTGAAAATGCTATGGAGAAGTTTTTAAGGTTAGTTGCATCTGAGCCAGATATTTCAAAAGTACCTATAATGATAGATTCGTCAAAATGGTCTGTGATTGAGACTGGTCTAAAGAATGTCCAAGGCAAAGGAATTGTTAATTCTATATCTCTTAAAGAGGGAGAAGAGGTATTTTTAGAGCAAGCCCAAAAAATTAAAAATTATGGTGCTGCAACTGTAATCATGGCTTTTGACGAAGAGGGACAGGCGGATTCATATGAACGAAAAGTAGAAATTTGTTCAAGGGCATATGAACTCCTTGTTAAAAAAATTAATTTTCCTCCTGAAGATATCATATTCGATCCCAATATTTTTGCAATAGCGACCGGTATTGAGGAGCATAATTCATATGCTAAATCATATATAGAAGCATCTAAAGAGCTTAAAAACCGTTTTCCAAAAGTACATATTAGTGGTGGTGTTTCAAATTTATCATTTTCTTTTAGAGGGAATGATATTTTGCGAGAGGCTATGCACTCTGCTTTTTTATTTCACGCCGTAAAGTCCGGCATGGATATGGGCATAGTGAATGCAGGTCAATTGACACTCTATGATGACATTGACCCCATTCTCAAAGAATGCATTGAGGATGTAATTTTTGATAGAAAATCTGACTCAACTGAACGACTAATCGACATTGCTCAGATGCATAAAGGTAAAAAGAAAGATAAAGTTGTTGATTTGAAATGGAGGAAGCTAAGCGTTGAAGAAAGGCTCAGTCATTCTCTTAAAGAAGGTGTTACTGATTTTATTGAAGAAGATGTAGAAGAAGCACGAAATAAATACGATCGACCAATAAATATAATAGAAGGGCCGCTAATGGATGGAATGAATATTGTTGGAGATCTTTTTGGTTCCGGTAAAATGTTCTTACCTCAAGTAGTGAAATCTGCGAGAGTTATGAAAAAAGCAGTAGCTTATCTGATCCCTTTTATTGATGAAGAAAAGAAAGAGATGGGCCTCGAAAACGTTTCTAATGGAAAGATTCTTCTTGCTACAGTTAAAGGGGATGTACATGATATTGGTAAAAATATCGTTGGAGTAGTACTCGGTTGTAATGGATATGATATAATCGATTTAGGAGTAATGGTTCCTTCCGATAAGATTCTATCAGAAGCTAAAAATAAGGGTGCTGATATGATTGGTCTTTCTGGTTTGATCACTCCTAGTCTTGATGAAATGGTTCATGTAGCTAAAGAGATGGAGCGAATGAATTTCGACATTCCTTTACTTATAGGAGGCGCTACAACCAGCAAAAAACACACCGCAATAAAGATTGAAGAAAATTATTCAGGCCCCACAATTCACATCAATGACGCATCTCGATCAGTAGGTGTTGTGAGTAAACTATTTAATAAAGATGAAAAGACTGCTCTTGAAAAATCCGTGAAAGAAGAATTTGAACAAATCAGAAATAATGTTAAGAGCAAAAATTTTAAAAATCTTTCAATAGATGAAGCGAGAGAAAGAAAATTTTTAACTGATTGGGTAAAATACCCTGTTGTGAAACCAAAATCTGTAGGCACTCAAGTGTTTGAAAATTATTCTGTTGAGGAGCTCTCTAATTACATAGACTGGTCGCCTTTCTTTCACGCATGGGAGCTCAGAGGTAAGTACCCTTCTATATTGAATCATGAAAAATATGGCGTGGAAGCAAATAAGATTTTTTTAGACGGAAAGAGTATTCTTAACCGAATCATTAATGAAAATATTTTAAAACCAAAAGCTGTAATTGGGATCTATGATGCATATGCTAAAAACGAATCGGTATTTACTCAGAAAACGAAATTTAACTTCCCTCGTCAATTAGTTGATAAAGGCAAAAATAAGCCTAACTTTTCATTAGCAGATTTTGTAGCATCAAAAAATGATTACATAGGTTTATTCGCATTAACCACAGGTCATGGTTTAAAGAACCTTGTCGATGAATTTGAAAAACAGAATGATGATTATAGCGTTATAATGGCAAAGGTAATTGCTGATAGGCTGGTTGAGGCTTTTGCAGAACGAATGCATGAAAGAGTAAGAACTGAGTTTTGGGGTTATGCAGAAGATGAAACAATGGAAAAGGAAGATCTAATTAAAGAAAAATTCAAAGGAATTCGCCCTGCACCTGGATACCCATCGTGCCCAAGCCATAAAGAAAAGGACGCAATTTGGAAAATTCTTAATGTTGAGCAAAATACCGGTATAACCCTAACGGAAACCAGAGCTATGAGTCCAGCTGCATCAATATGCGGATGGTATTTTGCCCATCCACAGTCACGCTACTTCTTTATTAGAGAGTCTTAGTTGTTGTGCTTGAAAAAAACTTAAAGCTCGCTCAAAAAGCAGCTCGTGAAGCGGGGAGTGTAGCTATGAGATATTTCAAAACGTCGCTCTATGACATTAAAGATAAAAGTTACAATAATCCTGTAACGACCGCAGATCATAAAGCCAATCAGGTCATAAAGGATATTTTATTTGAAGATGGTTCAACCTATGGATGGCTTTCTGAAGAGACTGTTGATTCTAAAGAAAGACTTAAAAAGGACTATGTGTGGGTTGTAGATCCAATAGATGGCACTAAAGAGTTTATAGAAGGAGTATCACAGTTCACTATCAGTATAGCTCTTGTTTGTAAAGGTGATCCAATTATTGGAGTCATTTATAATCCTGCCACAAAAGAAATGTTTAGCAGCTGTAAAAACATGGGGACATTTTACAATCAACGATCAGCAAAATGTTTACAATCTAAATCTGAATTGATTGTTTTGGTTAGTAGATCAGAAGTCAACAAAGGTTTATGGAAGGGTTATGCTAAAAATTTTAAAGAATTAAAACCAATTGGATCTGTAGCATATAAATTGGCATTGGTTGGAGCAGGCAAGGCTGATATGTTTATAACATTATGCCCAAAGAATGAATGGGACATATGCGCTGGGCATTGTATCATTAATGAATCCGGTGGAGTGCTTAAGGATCTTCATGGAAATTCTATAAAATATAACCAAGAGATAACTCTTATCGAGCCAGGGCTGATTTCTGGAGCAAAAGATCATGTGGACTCAATATTGCCAATAATAAATACCTAATCCATTTGTTTTGAGATTATAATTATGATAATCTTTATACGTTTATTAATCAAATAATTGAGAATATTTATGACTGATTTACCTAAAGATGCTATAAAATGCCTGGATAAAGGTTTTGTAAGATTGGTTGATTCTATGGGCGGTGATGATGCGATAGTTCAATCTGCTCGTGTTAGCTATGGAAAAGGAACTAGTAAGGTATCACAAGACCGAGGATTAATTAGATATTTGATGCGCCATAGGCATACAACTCCATTTGAAATGGTGGAGTTTAAGTTCCATTGCAAAATGCCGATATTTGTTGCGAGGCAATGGGTGAGACATCGCACGGCAAATATTAATGAGTACTCTCTTAGATATTCCGAAGCTCGTGATGAGTTTTATTTCCCAGATCCAGATCATATTGAATTTCAAAGCGCTCTAAATAAGCAGGGAAGAATGGGTGAAGTAGGTGAAGATTTAAAAAAGAAAGTGCAGGCTTATTTCAAGGAGATTTCCGATAGAAGTTTTGAGATTTACTGCGAATTAAATGAGGCAGGTGTTGCTCGAGAGCTTGCAAGAGCAATATTGCCTGTGAATCTTTACACTGAATGGTACTGGAAAAACGATTTGCACAACTTGCTTCACTTCATTGGATTAAGGTCAGATGGTCATGCCCAGTACGAAATTCGTGTTTTTTCAGATGCCATGGCTACTTATGTTAAACAAGTTGCTCCTTTTGCTTGGGAGGCTTACCAAGACTATGTTGTTAATGGCATGAGGTTTTCAAAAATAGAACAATCCATTCTTGAACGAAAATTGCCTGACAGAGTTTTAAATGACATACAAGAAGATATATCTTATCAGCTTACAGCATCGCTTCATGCAAATAAGCCTAGAGAAGACAAAGATCTATTTCCATTATACAATAAACAGGGTGGCACTGATAGCATTGAAGATTTCAACTTAAAGTGGTCTTCTGGTGAAATTGAAGTCAATAATGTTCGAGAATTGCGAGAGTTTAAATTAAAAATAGAGAGCCTGAAGCAGTAAAGATTTAGGTTGATTGCTTATTTTAAATAAATAGTATATTTTTTATGTTTGATAGAGCAGAAATCATTGATAAAAACTTTATTGATTTTGTTCAAAACAATAATCTTCCAAAACTTAAAAATCCCTCATTATTCAGTACCTCTAATTTAAAAAACGCTGATTTAATATCTCTATTTGAAAGTCAAGTGGAGAGTAGGCATGTTGATCTAAAAGCAAGGCTGCTTAAAAATGAAGGCAAATGTTTTTATACCATTGGAAGCTCTGGTCATGAAGGAAACGCAGTATTTGGAAAAGTGTTTGATATAGATGATATTGCATTCCTTCACTATCGAAGCGCACCTTTTTTCATTGAACGATCAAAAAAATTACCAGGATCTACGCCTATTTATGATTTAGCCCTTTCATTTGTAGCATCATCAGAAGATCCTATTAGCGGTGGTCGTCACAAAGTGATTGGAAGTAAGAAGTTAAATATTCCACCTCAAACAAGTACAATAGCAAGCCATCTTCCAAAAGCAGTTGGAGCTGCTTTTTCAATTGACAGGGCAAAAGACTTAGATATTAAAGAGAAAGTTTTAAAAAAAAATAGTATAGCTATTTGTAGTTTTGGTGACGCGAGCATTAACCATGCAACAGCATTAAGCGCATTAAATACAGCTTCTCTTATAGCATTTAATGGGGGACACGTTCCGATAGTCTTTGTTTGCGAGGATAATGGTCTTGGCATATCTGTTCCAACGCATCCTACTTGGATTGAAAATCGATTTTCTAATCAAGTTGGGATGAAATACATTCAGACAAATGGGCTAGACCTCATAGATCTTTACAAAAAAACTATCCAAGCTGAGCAATATTCTAGAAAAAATAGGCATCCAGTATTTCTACATATGAAAACTGTGCGACTAATGGGACATGCAGGGTCTGATATTGAGGCGGCTTATATGTCACAACAAGAATTAAATGATATAGAGAGACAAGACCCTTTGCTTTTTTCAGCAAGAACTTTAATTGATAATAGATGTTTAGGGGTTAATGATATTATTGATCTTTATGAGAAAATTAGGAAGAGAATAAGCAGAGTTTTTGAATACGCATCTAATCGGCCTAAGCTTATTGATCCTGATAAAATTATGTCATCAATTGTAGCGAATGATACCCAAAGAATAAAACCTAGATTACCTCCAGTGAGTCAGCGTAAAACTATTTTTGGTAAAGAGTATAACAGATTGAGTCAAAAATATCACATGGCAAAGTTGATTAACTATGCTCTGCATGATATCTTATTGCAGTATTCTAATACAGTTATATTTGGTGAAGATGTAGCAAAAAAAGGCGGTGTTTATCATGTAACAGCGGAATTGTACAATAAGTTTGGTGCCCGAAGAGTTTTTGATAGCCCATTGGATGAAACTTCAATTTTGGGTTTTTCTTCCGGTTTTGGTCACAATGGATTTGTACCGATACCTGAAATACAGTTTTTAGCCTATTTTCATAACGCGGAAGATCAAATAAGGGGAGAGGCGGCGACTTTATCTTTTTTCTCAAATAGACAATATACAAATCCAATGGTAGTTAGAATTCCTGGCTTAGCATACCAAAAGGGTTTTGGTGGACATTTTCACAATGACAACTCTCTATCTATTTTCAGAGACATACCCGGGTTGATTCTAGCCGTTCCATCAAATGGTGAAGATGCTGTAAAAATGCTAAGATCAGTGGTTAGAACTGCTTATGAACAAAAAAGAATTGTAATGTTTATTGAACCAATTGCTTTGTATATGACTAAAGACTTATACGAAAAAGGAGATGAAAGATGGAGCTTTAAATATCCAAAACAAAATGAGGAAATACCAATAGGAGAGGTTAAAAAGTATGGGAGCGGAAAAGCAGTAACAATTTTAAGCTATGGAAATGGATTATATTTATCACTTCAAGCTCAACAAGAAATAGAAAAGAAATTAAAAAAAGATATCCAAATTATTGATTTACGTTGGCTGTCTGATATAGATATTAAAAATTTACTTAATGTCATTGGTGATTCTAGACAAATACTTATTGTTGAAGAGTGTAGAAAATCTGGGTCTTACGGTGAAGGTCTCATAGCGGATCTACAGGTTGCTTGTAAAGGATCATTTAAATTCAAATTACACGCTTCAAAGGATAGCTTTATACCAATTGGAGAAGGTGCGACATCTACACTGATTAGTAAAGATTCAATTGTTAAAGCTGCTGTAGAGTTATTTAATGAATAGAGAAAGAGTAGTAGTGATATGTCCAGGGCGGGGATCTTATTCGAGAGAAACAACACAATATATAAACAATCATAATAATAATATATCTTCTTATTTAACATTGTTTGATAAAAAGAGAGAGGAAGATGGTCGATTAAAAATCACCGAACTCGACTCCATGAATTTTAAATCAAATATTCATATGGTTGGCGAAAATGCCTCTCCTTTGATTTACGCTTGTAGTTTGAATGATTTTCTTTCTATCGATCAAGCCAAATATGAAATAGTTGCTATAACTGGGAACTCAATGGGTTGGTATAGTGCATTAGCTTTTTCTGAAGCTGTGTCTTTAGAAAACGGTTATGAACTAATAAATACAATGGGATCTATGATGGAAAATAAAATAATTGGAGGACAATTAATTTACCCTATCGTGAATGAGGATTGGGTAATTGATAAGAAAATTAAGCAAAAAGTTTTCGATGAAATAAATAAAGCAAAAGCGCATATATCAATAATCCTAGGAGGATATGTGGTGGTAGGTGGAAGCAAAGAGTCTTTAAAAACCTTATTAAAAACATTACCACCTATTGAAAATTATCCATTTCAAATTCCTTATCATGCAGCATTTCACACATCGCTAATGCATCAAATATCATCTAGGGGATTTATAAAAATACCAGAATCGTTTTTCTTAAAACCCAAAATTCCTATTATTGACGGAAGAGGATTTATTTGGTCGCCATATGGCACAGACACTCAAGAATTATATAAATATACTTTTGGGTCTCAGGTTACAGAAACTTTTAGCTTTACCAAGTCCATAACATCAGCGCTAAAAGAGTTTTGCCCAGACAGGCTAATAGCGCTTGGTCCTGGAAATTCGCTTGGGGGACCCATCGGCCAAATAATAATTAAAAATAAATGGAATTCCTTATCTAAGAAAAAGTCGTTTACTATAGAACAAGAAAAAGATCCATTTTTAATATCAATGGGTATTTTGGAACAAAGAGAGATTGTTTCTTTATAATACTAATAAAGTGTGTAATTTTATATCTAAATAACAGGGGTTTTATGAAAGACTTAGGACCAGATTTTTACAATATCACAGATCTTTTGTCAGAGGAAGAGCTTTTAATTCAAAAAACTGCATATGAATTTGTCCAAACCGAGTTCATGCCACTTATCAATGATTATTACGAAAAAGGATCATTTCCTCTTGATATCTCATCAAAACTAGGGGAGCTTGGGTTTTTTGGGTCATCACTCCCTCAATCCTCTGGTGGTGCTGGAGTGAATAATGTAGCTTACGGCTTAATTCTTCATGAGCTTGAAAGAGGTGACTCCGGACTAAGATCATTTGCAAGCGTTCAAGGGTCTTTAGTAATGTATCCAATTCATAAGTTTGGCTCTGATGAGCAGAAAGATAGATGGCTAAAAGATCTAGGATCTGGAAAAAAGATTGGTTGTTTTGGGCTTACTGAGCCCAACTTCGGCTCAAACCCTGGTGGAATGATAACAAACTGTAAAAAAGATGGCGATGACTGGATTATAAATGGTAATAAAATGTGGATTACGAATGGATCTATTGCAGATGTTGCGGTTGTTTGGGCAAATGATGAGAATAACGTTATTAGAGGATTTCTAGTTGAAAAAGGTACAAAAGGATTTTCATCTAGCGATGTTCATGGTAAACTAAGCCTACGTGCATCAATAACATCAGAACTTTCTTTTGCAGATGTTAGGGTTCCAGACTCATCTCGTTTACCGCATATTGAAGGACTCAAAGGACCGCTAAGCTGTTTAACACAAGCAAGATATGGCATTGCATGGGGAATGGTAGGCGCATCAGTAGATTGTTATAATACTGCACTAAATTACTCAAAAGAAAGAAAACAGTTTTCAAAGCCTATAGCTGGATATCAATTAACCCAACTAAAACTAGCAGATATGGTAACTGATATTACTGAAAGTCAATTATTGGTTTACAGGCTTGGTAGATTAAAAGATGAAAAAAAGATGACATTTCAGCAGGTATCATTAGCTAAAAGAAATAATTGTGTTATTGCTAGGGATGTCGCTAGAAAGTCTAGGGAAATATTAGGAGGAAATGGTATAACTATAGATTATTCCCCTATCCGACATATGGCAAACATCGAGTCAGTTTTTACTTATGAAGGCACTCATGAGATGCATTCATTGATAGTAGGAGAACATGAGACTGGAATTGCTGCGTACGATTCTTAAATCAATTTATCTTATTTAAGTTAGTTGATTTGTGTTTCAAAAATTAACTAACAAATTAATTCCAGACCTTAAAGAGACCAGTACAACATATAGAGCGAAGATTGGTATACTTCAAGGTAAGATATCGATTGCTGTTAACCTGTTTTTGTTCATTATTAAATTCAGTTTAGGTTTAATAACGGGCGCCATCAGTCTTGTAGCCGATGCTATTCACACCTTGTCTGACATGATCACCTCATTTATAGTTGTTTGGGGATTTATACAGGTAGACAAGCCTGCTGATTCTAGACATCCTTATGGACATGGAAGAGCAGAGTATATTGCTACTTTAATAATTGCTGTTTTACTGTGTGTTGCAGGAATTGAGTTTATAGAAGTTTCTATCGAAAGAATTCAAAATCCCGTAATCACTGAACCGGAATGGTGGATGGTTGGTTTAGTTTTTTTAACGATCCTTGTTAAAGAATTCACAGCAAGGTATGCAAAATTTTTATCATCAAAAATAGCTTCAGGCTTGCTACATGCTGATGCATGGCATCATCGCATGGATGCTATTTCAAGCACACTTGTGATAATTGCTCTTATTGCTGGAAAATCTGGTTTTGCTTCGATTGATGGATGGGTGGGTTTGGGTGTTTCACTGCTATTGATATATACAGGTTTTGATATAGCACGTGATTCTGTTGATGAATTAATAGGCATACCACCAGATTCTAGCGAGCAAGTTAAAATTAGAAAAATGGCTTTGAGTGTAGATGGAGCCCTTGGAGTCCATGATATTGTCATGCATTATTATGGCCACGATAAATTTATCAGTATGCATATCGAGGTTGATGCTAAAAAAACTGCAGCAGAAACTCATGATATTTCTAAGCAAGTAGAGTTGTTATTTCACAATCAGATTGGTGTGAAACCTACAGTTCATATTGATCCAGTACATCCTGAAAATCCAATGGTGCAAGAGGTTAGAAGAGAGCTTGAGCTAATTTCAAAAAATGATAAATCAATAATAAATTTTCATGATATACGCGTAGTAAATACAAATAATCACAATTTAATTTTGTTTGGAATAAATACCATTCCAGATATGGATCAAGATGGTATCCTTAAACTTGATGCTAAGTTGAAAGAAAAACTTTCGACAGCTTTTAATACATATGAGATTAGGGCTAAAATATCACCCTCCCAAAAATTAGGATATAGTTGATGATGATACATTGATTAATTCCCCATTAACTTTAATAACTCCACATCCATTATCGCTTAATTCAATAAAAATTCCCTTTACTTTTTCAGATTTAAGGGACAACTCTACAGTTTTGTTTAAATGAACGCATGATCTTTCCCAATTACGAATTATTTTATTTTTATTTTCTGGGAAGTGAATCAACAAGCTTTCAAGACTATCTACAATCGAAGCAATAATATTTTCTCTTTTAAAGGTCTTATTATACTCATTTTTTAGTGAGCTCGCTTTAGCAATATTTAAATCATAAATATCTGTATTGTCCTGATTGACATTTAAACCAATACCAATAACAATATTTATTGACTTCTTTCCTCTGATCTTTGACTCACAAAGTATGCCTCCAATTTTTTTCCCATTTACAATAATATCATTTGGCCACTTTAACGATACCGAAGCATTATAATTGTTTAATGCATTTTTTACAGATACCCCACATATCATTGGAAGCAACCCAAGTTTATCAGATTCTATTTCAAGATTGGTGAAAATTGAAAATGCAATACTTTTTGATTTCTGAAAAATCCATTTTTTGCCTCTTTGTCCTTTTCCATCAAATTGATCATCGGTTATGATTAAACCTGATGAAGTGCCATTTTTAATTGCATTCCAAGCTTCACTATTAGTGGATGCAGTACTTTTGGCATGAATGATATTTCTGCCGATTGTATTTGTTTTTATTAAAGACGCTATCAGTTTAAGTGATAGCGTATCATTAGGAGTTTGGATCGAGTTTTTCTCTAAGTTTTAAAACCATACCCGGGCTTAGAATGCCAGAGGTCGACTTGATCGAATCTTCATTGTCCCAAAGTAAAATAATCCATGATTTTGAATCACCGTATTGTTTGCCGGCTATACTCCAAAGATTGTCTCCAGGTTGAACAACATAATCTAAATAAGTTGGTTCAAATGTTTTTGCTTTCAAACGTTCTTTTTGCAGATTAAAAAAGTGATAAGGGTAGATGACGTTTGGATTTTCGCCAATTTGCTCTTTGTTCCATTCGTATATATATTTCCAGAGTTTAAAATCACCGTACTCTTTTTTAGCTATCTTGACTAAGAAATCACCAGGCTCAACCATATATTTTTCCCAAGCAAAATCCTGATAAAGATTCGATGATAATTTTAATTCGTCAGAAGGAACCACTTCATTTACATCTTCAGTGATATCAGGCAAGGGACCGGATTCTACTTCATCACTTACAACAGGCTCCTCTGGTTTTTCTTCAGAAGCAAAAGTTGCTTCAGGTGGTTCAGGTAGTGTTGCGCGTTGGTTTTGTGGTTCTGAAATAGGCTTTTGATCGTCCTCTAAGCTTAAAGGAGGTGCTGTTTGCTGTGAGCATGAAACAATTAACATGAAGACAAATAAATTAAATTTTTGCATAGCAAGGCCTATTTTTTAATAATTTTTGTAATTGTATTAGCAATTAAAGATATATTAAAAATAATTGAACAAAATAACAAACAGATTCAGTCTATTTGTATTCGCCGAAAGTTCTTCGCAATGCATCAGATATTTCACCAAGTGTGCATTCTGACCTAGCAGCTTCAATGATTTTAGGCATTAAATTTTCATTTGTTTTGGAGCAATTTTCAATATCCATTATTTTAGTTTTTACGTTCAGTTGATCTCTATTTTTTTTAAACTTCTTTATCTTGCTCATTTGATCCTTTAACGCATTTTTGTCAATTTTTTGGAGATTAATATCAATTTCCTCGCCGTCAATATATTCATTTAGACCCACTACTATCTTTTTCTTTTCATCGATTGACTTTTGAAATTTATACGAGCTATTTGCTATTTCATCTTGAACCCATCCGTCACTTAAAACATCAATAGCGCCTCCTCTTTTGTCAATCTCATCTAGAATACCGTAAACTTCATCAATTGTTTGTTTGGTGAGTATCTCTACCTGTTCACTGTTAGCAAGTGGATCAACATAATTTGTAATCCCTGTTTCATGTGCTATAATTTGTTGTGTTCGTAGAGCAATTTTAGCAGAATTTTCAGTTGGTAGCGCAAGCGCTTCATCGTATGAATTGGTGTGGATAGATTGTGCGCCCCCCAAAACTGCAGATAAGGCTTGTATGGTTGTACGCGAAATATTGTTTTCAACTTGTTGCGCAGTTAAGGTAGAGCCTCCAGTTTGAACATGAAATCTGCACATCATAGCTTTTTCATTGATAACATTGAATCGTTCTTTCATTATCTTCGCCCAAATTTCACGTGCGGCACGAAATTTTGCAATCTCCTCAAGAAAACCATTGTGTGAGTTAAAAAAGAAAGAAAGTCGTTCTCCAAAAGTATTTGGATCTAGTTTTTTTTCAATTGCAGCTTGAACGTATGCTATTCCATTGGCAAAGGTAAATGCAATTTCTTGCGACGCTGTTGAACCAGCCTCTCTAATATGGTAACCTGAGATAGAAATGGGGTTCCACCTTGGCATATGATTTTCGCAAAAAGAAAAAATATCTGTAATCAATCTCATTGAATGGTTAGGTGGATAAATATATGTCCCTCTGACAAGATATTCTTTAAGTATATCGTTTTGGATAGTTCCTTTTAATTTTTCTAGCGCAATACCTTTTTTTTCTGCCAATACTATATAAAACGATAATAAAATTGCCGCGGTAGAGTTGATTGTCATAGAAGTTGAAATACTTTCTAGGTTTATATCCTTGAATAAAGTTTCCATGTCATGAATGGAAGCAATTGGAACACCCACTTTACCTACTTCACCCTCTGACATTGGATGATCAGGATCGTATCCAATTTGTGTGGGTAGATCAAAGGCCACTGAAAGTCCAGCTACTCCTTGACTAATCAAATATTTATAACGCTTATTAGATTCTTTTGCTGAGGTATATCCGGCATATTGTCGCATGGTCCAGAGTCTGTCCTTATACATATTTTTATATATACCACGAGTAAAAGGGTATTTTCCAGCTCTTTTAGACATAATTTTAAAGTCCGTTTTAATTATTCAGAGGTTGACCGTGAATTCTTAATGTTGTTGTATGCTTTATTCACCATTTTAAATTTTTCTTCAGCTAGATTTCTTACTTCGTCTCCAAGGTGAGCAACCTTATCAGGGTGATATTTTATGGCCATTTTACGATAGGCTTTTTTTACCTCTTCATCAGTAGAATTCTTAGATATCTCTAATATTTTATAATCAGATTCAACATCTTTAATGAACATAGCCTTGATTGACAAAAAATCCTTTTGATTAATATTTAAATAATTTGAAATCGTGTGAATTAGTTTTTCCTCGCTTGGATGAATATTTCCGTCAGATAAAGATAACCCAAATAATATATGTAATAATTCCAGCCTACTGGGATGATCCATTGATCTTGCAATTTGTTTGCAAACATCTCTCATTGGATATTCTTGTTTTAGAATATCTCGAAAAAGCGCCATAAAATCTCGAACTTGTTTTGAATTAAATTCTTTAGCTAAAAATGTCTTTACAAAATCGAGCTCAGATTTAAGCATTTTTTGGTCGGCTTTCATTACCGCTGCAAATAATACAAGCAATGAAACCATAAAGTCACCAGGTTGAGTACTTGGGTAGGATCCTGAATCGATATAATTATTAGAAAAATTACCTTGACCTCTCATACTGCCAAGCGAATATCCCAGTATCGCTCCTATAGGCCCTCCAAGAACCCAGCCAAGACCTCCCCATAGTAATTGTTTTCTAATATTCAATGAATTTTGTCCTTTCAAGAATGAATGAAGTTAATACAATTTTGGGTTTGATATTGTTGCTTAAGAAATACATTTAGTTATATGAATCAACTTACATCATCAAACCCATTACAGTGGTTAAAAAGATTACGCTCAGGAGGTAAGCTCGGATTTAATTCTCTTGCTATTAAAAAAAGAGGAAAAATTCCGATTAGTTACCTAATTATTTTGCCAGAGCATGCAACAGAATCGGATCTAGCAAAAAGATTTTTAGAGTCAATGAGAAATGCGTTAGGACCTAGAAAGAAAAGGAATATGAAATTGCTCGGGCCTGAAATTATTGGAAATCTTATCGATATCCATGAGTTTAACGATTATATTTTTTACACTGATGAGGATTTAAATCGATGGGGAAAGCCAGGAAAAGAGTTGATCGGTGCTTGCGAGAAAATTAAAGTTGATACAATTTTAGACCTTAATCAGGAGTTTGCCCCTTCATCAGCTGCTCTTTCAAAAATAATAAGCGCTCCAATGAAAATAGGTTTTTATAGCGAGGAGGGTGAAAAAATATATAATATTATGATTCGTAGAAAAGGTGAAGATTTGGCAGAAAGTGGTTTTAAAGAAATTTTTCAAATTTTGGGTATTGAATGAAAATATACGTGTTCGAAGATAATAGGTTTTCAGATTTTTTTCCAATCACCACAACTAGAGCGGTTTTTGATGTAAGGATCGGAAGATCAACATTCTTAGAGCGAATTATAAAAGTTTTTTCAGATTGCTCTGTATCATTAATTGTCAGAGATGACCTCAAAGAAATAGTTTCAGAACGTCACCCAAACTTTAGTGTTAATCCTGATAATTTTGAAGATGCCATTTGGATCTCTGGATCTGTTATGTGGAGTAAAGAAGATGTAAAAAAACTTTTAGAAGAAAATACTGCATTTATGTATCGAAATAGGCTTGTTGGTGTTAATATTTCTTCTTTGAATGCAGAAAAATGGAATAGCAATGGAGGGCCACTGGCCTGCCTACCGAATGACATTGAGATGAAGGAGATTAACGTTAATCAATGTAATTATTTGTGGGATATAATTAAATCGATTGGCAATTCGATCGAGGAGGACGTTATTGGGTTAGATGCTGTCAGTAAAGATGATTTTTCCAAAATACATCTGATTAACCCTGATAAAATTTTTATCAACAATGCAAATATAATGCCAGGTACAATAATCAACGCTGAAAAAGGACCTGTATATATTGATAAAAATGTGCACCTTTTCGGACAGTCTTACATTGAGGGTCCAGTTTATATAGGACCAGATACGATTATAAGTCCTTTATCCAAAATTAAAGACACTGTAATTGGAAGCAATTGCAAAATTGGCGGCGAAGTAGAATCATCGGTCATTCAGGGTTTTTCAAATAAAGTTCACGAAGGTCATCTTGGTGATTCGTTTGTAGGCGAGTGGGTGAATTTAGGAGCGGGAACCTCTAACAGTAACCTCAAAAATAATTACACCTCTGTCAAGGTCCAATTAAGTGAAGAGCTGGTAGATTCTAACAGTCTTCATATCGGTTGCTTTATCGGTGATCATGTAAAAACAGCAATCGGAACTCTTATTAATTCCGGTTCAGTTATTAGCCCAGCCTCAATGGTTTCAAGCTACGGTTTCATACCGAAGACTCTACCCCCGTTCTCGTGGTATGTAAACAGAAAGTTGGATAAAATGGATTTTAACAAATTTGTTATGACTGCCAAAAAAGTAAAAGAAAGAAGGAATCAGACCTTTACTTCGATTGAAGAGGCGTTTTATAATAAATTGCGGATAAATACTGAAAGTAATTGACCTAATATGATACTCCGATTATATTCGTTTCCCATTTAATAGGAAAAAATTAATGTTAGAAGGTATTATTTGTCCAGCTTGTGAGGGCTCCTTAGAAGAAGTCGATATCAAAGAGTCTCTGACCTGCATACATTGTAAAACAGATTTAAAGGACCGTAAGTATTTAGATTTTTTAGAATACTTAATGGCAAATGCATTGGTCGAAGACCTTGATTTTTTTGATCAGAAGGTTTATAGTGAGGATGTTGAGCGTTTAGAACCTGAAGATGAAGAAGATGTTGACCCTGATGATTTTGAGAAGAAAAAAGATATTTTCAGTTTATATGAAACAGAAATGGAAATTTATAAGCAGAAAGCTGAAGATGAAGAAATAAAAGGCTACGAGGATTTTGAGGGAATTGAAGAAGAATGGGAAGATTTTAATCAAAGTAAAACTAAAAAAAAGAATGACTAGCCATGGAAAATAAAAAAAATATTCAACAGATTAATATCGAATTATCTCAAGAGACCAGTGAAGGTGAATATTCAAATTTTGTTGTCGTTACACATTCTCCTGCAGAATTTGTAATGGACTTCACCAAGATACTTCCAGGCGTTACCAAGGCTCGAGTTCATTCAAGAATCGTGATGGCTCCTCAACATACAAAAGCATTTTTGTCTGCTCTCAAAGATAATATTGATAGGTACGAAAACGAGCATGGAAAAATTGTATCACCCGAAAGAGAAGGGTTTGGAGATTATCCAATAAATACTCCGGAGGATTCTCTGCCAAACTAATATTGAGCCCAAGTCTTTTCTGCTTTTAAGCCTCTTACCTTTATCATTGTCCAAATAGTTAATACTATCCATCCCAGACCGTATCCTAGTAACCCTCCAAAGAGAATATCCGCTGGATAGTGAACACCTACGTAAACTCTACTAAATGCAACCATTAAAGCAATTGTAAAGAATACTTTCTTGTACCTGAAATAGAAATACCCTAGAATAGTTGCAGAGGCATACATATTTGCAGCATGCGATGATACAAAGCCATATTTACCTCCCTTTGGTACAAGCAATCGAATTCCATCAATTAATTCATGACTTGGTCTTAATCGAGCAAAGTACGGTTTCAAAATTTGAGCAGAAGTATAATCTGCTAAAATTATAGCAATAATCAAAACTGCAGAACAAATCTTACCACGACGCCCACCTTTAATGATTAGAATTATTACTCCAGCTAAGATAGGAAGTGTCCATATGTCTTGATTTGTAATTATGGGAAAAAATATATCAAACAGCGGATTTGAAATCGTACTATTAAAAAAATTAAATATTAGCTTATCTAATGTAAGGAAATAGTCTAACATGTAATATTTTTTATAATAATTTGAATTAAATTAGTGCTTGTCATGATTCGAATGCCTAAATAAATTTAGCATATTTTAACAGGACTGCATTTAAGAAAGCTGGTTGTTCCCCCGCTCCCAGTTTTCTGCGGTCCTGTTCATTTTTTAAAAATGAAAGATATCTCATTTCCTTCGTCTTTCAATCAACCTTATTATTGACCACAGAAGAATTATTGATCCAACAAAAAATAAAATATTGGATAAGATTATTGTTGCTATTTTACTCATTTGCTTGTTGCTAGTTATCTTAAGTTTTAATTGTGTAAAATAATATAAATTTAAGCTTAATTTTTTTTCGATACGTTTAAAAATTAAAAAACAAATTGTTATGAACGAATCATTTATATACGATACAATTAGGACGCCAAGAGGCAAAAGAAAGAACGGCTCCCTGCATGAGATAACTCCAACAGATCTTTTATCTAAGCTGATGCTTGCTCTTTCAGACAAGCACGATCTGAATACTTCAGAAATTGACGATGTGATAATAGGATGCGTTATGCCCGTAGGTGACCAGGGTGCAAATATTGGTAAAACTGCAGCCCAGTACGCAGGATGGGATATTGACGTACCTGGAATGCAAATTAATAGATGTTGTGGTTCGGGACTCGAGGCTGTAAATCTTGCTGCTATGAAAGTTCGATCCGGCTGGGAAGATCTCATTGTTGCGGGCGGTATTGAATCTATGTCTAGAGTTCCAATGGGTTCAGATTTAGGTTCAATGGCTTATGAGCCTAAAGTTAGTTTGAATAACATTTACGTTCCTCAAGGTATTGGTGCAGATTTAATTGCAACAATCGATGGATACTCAAGAGCAGAACTTGATGAAATAGCGCTCCAATCTCAAAGAAGAGCATCAGTAGCACACAAAAAAAATAAATTTAAGTCAATGATTCCCATTGTTGATCAAAATAATATGTTGTTGCTTGATAGAGACGAGCACGTAAGAGAAAATTGTACTATGGAGGATTTGTCCAGTCTAAAGCCTGCTTTTAGCAAGATTGGTCAATTGGGTTTTGATTCATTTGCCAAAGAAAAATATCCTATGATTGAAAAAATTAGCCATGTCCATACAGCAGGAAATTCATCAGGTATTGTTGATGGAGCCTCTCTTGCTATAATTGGATCTAAAGCAATAGGAAAAAAACTAAATCTTAAACCCCGTGCAATCATTCGCTCTATCGCTACATGTTCTACAGATCCCACGATTATGTTAACTGGTCCAGCGCCAGCAACAAAAAAAGCTTTGGAAAGAGCAAAAATGAATATTTCGGACATTGACCTGATTGAGGTAAATGAGGCTTTTGCCGCTGTAGTTTTGAGATTTATGAATGAAATGAATTTAAATAATATGGATAACATCAACGTTAATGGTGGGTCTATTGCAATGGGACACCCACTAGGAGCTACAGGCTC
>CAJWTA010000002.1 GCA_913046805.1 uncultured Fidelibacterota bacterium
TTAGGACTCAGGATTTTCATTCCTGCAACAGGGGTTCGATTCCCCTACGGGCTACAATTTTTGGGTAATTAAATAATTCATTAAAATGAATATTCCTTTCCACCCTCTTTTAGTACATTTCCCAATCGGGTTCATTTTTGCAGCATTGATTCTTCACTCAATATATTTAATAAAACCCAATTGGGCATGTAGAATTGGAAGTATCTGGTTAACCGGTTTTAGCGCGATCTTTTCTCTTTTAGCATCTATAAGCGGTCAATTAGAGTATAATAAAGCATTAACTATGGATTACTCACCTGAGGTTTTGGAGGTTCTTATAAATCATCAGAAAATGGGTAACGTTTTCACATGGACTTTGATTATTTTTACATTGCTATGGGTAAACTTTTTCTTTAAAAGAATGGACGACAAAAGAGTAGATGTTTTAGCGTTTATAATTTTACTTATGCTAACCATTGGAGTAATAATAACATCTTATCTTGGCGGTACACTGGTTTGGGAATACGGTGTGGGTATTAAAAAAACTATCTGAAGTCTTTTCCCCTTTTAAGGTAAACATAAAAGGATTTGTAGGTATGTGATGAAAATAATCCGTATCCCCCATTAATATTTGATCCTGGAAGGGTGTATATATTATTTTCTAATGGATCCCCTTGAAGATAATCATAGAAATTCATATCTGTAGCCTGAACAGTAATCAGTTGAAGACCGTAGTAATTAAAGTATAACCAACTCATTCGAATAGGTCCTCTTTCAACTGACCAAACAAATGGATTTTCACGTGAAGGATTATTGTTAGAATCTCTTAAATATGGACCTTTCCAAATTATATTTACAAAACTAGTGTCATAAATTAAATTAATGAACGTTGAATCACGTTGCCCGTTCCAGTTATAATCGTAATAATCATCATTTGTGCCTGGCTCTAATCCCATCAAATCTGTATCCAAACCGTATGTAAGCGTTCTGACAAGCTTAGAAGATTCATCTATTTCAAAATCCAGCGCAAACATAGGATAAGATGCAAAACTTCCAGTAAAACATTCTCCATAATTATATTCTATTGTATCAACTTTGGAGGATATTGGATCTCCATTTAAATCCATATTGTCAGTATTAATTACTTGCACAGGAAGAGATGTCCCATCACCACAGCTATAATTTTTTAAATCTGTTTCTGATGTAATATTCAGTGTTTTAGGAATAGTGGTTTCAGATGTGAGAACTGCATCGTTTATCTTAACTGAAAGCTTGTATTTAATACCTGATTTAAATACAACCGACTGATCTGTTTGATACCTTCCTGGTCTGCCAGAAATTGGTAAAGCAATGTAATCTTCACCATCTCCACTAATAGTAATATCGGCATTTGTTATCCACAAATTATTAGCATCAACTTTTTCATCTAATGAGGCTGAACGAGATACAAAAATAGTGTCATCAATCATCGGCATGTTGCCTGATATATTTCCGAAAACAACGTACTGCTCAGAATAGGGAGACTCTGGGTCATTAAAGTCTTCACAAGAGGTTAAAGCAACAAACATAAAAGAGAGGAATAACAAAATTCTTCGCATTAGAAATTCCAAGTTATGCCAATGGTAGGTATTATGGGGAATAAACTAACTGGCTTTCTTTGAATCCTTGCCTCATCCTCTTCGTCAACATTAGGTTCACCTTTATCAGGTCTTTTATTACCATTCTTATCATGTTTTTTCGCGTCCCAATCTCCATCGTCATCAATTCCATTAAAAGTGTCACCTAAAGGATATGTATATGTAAAAACATTTTCTCTATTGTATGCATTTATTACTTGCATGAATAGATCAAATTTTCTTCCCTTAACATTGAAGTGGCGAACAGCGCCTAAATCTAGTCTATGGTAAGAGGGATACCTTCCGCCATTGCGTGTTGCTGGAATTGTCCGATAATTTTGCTGAGACTCTCCAGGAAGATTTTGTAAAAAATAACCATTTATGGGAGTAAAAGCCTGACCGCTTTGTAAGGTAAATTTAACATTATACTCCCATTTAGGGCTGGCCTGATAATTTGCTAAGAAATTTATGACATGAGACCTGTCCCAATTGGTAAAATACTCTTTTCCATTCATTATCTTCCTACTCACAGACCAAGAATATCCTGCCCAACCACTAAGCTTTCCAGAGGATTTTTGTACGAATAATTCAGCTCCATAAGCATAACCATCTGCAGGTGTGAGTAAATCAAGTAAACTTTCACTATTTACATTTCCATCGGTTGTTGCTCTTGACTCTTCATAGGTCAACATATCTGTAATATACTTGTAGTATCCCTCCAGCTGAATCTTCAATCCTCTTCCAAAAAATTGCTCATAACCCAAGACCGCTTGAGTCGCTCTTGAGGGTTCACCGTTTTCGTCAACCGCAAACCAACTATCGAGTATTTGCGCGCTAAAGTCATCTTGAAATGTTGAGATAAATTGATGATAATTGCCAACAGCAAAATTTATAAAACGGTTTTCATCTATAATATACTTAGAGCTTAATCTTAAATCAGGGTATACCCCATTACTATGTGATGAAAACGTAATTAACCTTAAGCCTGGCTCAATGATAAGCTTACTATTTGGCTTCCATTTAACTTTTGAGTATATCGCGGTTTCAAAGGGTTTAGTTTGCGAGTCAAATAAAATCTCATTGTTAAATTTTGAATTATACTTAATGTCTAAACTTTTAGCTTGAGCACCAAAAAAAACATTAAAATCTTGACTATAAAAATATGCTATGTCTCCAGAAATAGTTTGATCAGATAAAGGATTGTAATCATTTATACCCGCTTCCCCACCAAGACCAAACCTTGTATAAAATTGACTATTAGCTGCGAGGAAATTTCCAATTATTTTTTCGTTGAAAACACGACGATATGCTAAGCTAATAGTTTTATTTCCCCAATCCGAGTCAAGGTCTAAATCTTTAAACTCGAGATCATCAACTCCTCTGTAGAAACTTAAGGAAATTCTATCTTTTTCATTTAGATCTGTAAAAACGTGTCCCTGTAAATCATAAAAGTAATATGGTAAATCAAAACTATCCGTTATGTAAGGAAGGACTTTATCAAAATAGGTTCTTCTGCCTGAAACTAAAAAGGCGCCTCCAGGAATAGGGCCTTCGATCGTTGATTGCGCTGTTAAAAGAGAGATACTGCTACTGCCCTCAATTCTATTTCTATTTCCCTCGCGACTCCTGATATCCAAAACGGCAGATAAGCGTCCGCCATACTCTGCATTGTAGCCACCTTTTATCAATTCTGCTTCTTTAACGGCATCTACAATAAAATTAGAAAACAATCCTCCTAGATGGGATGGATTATAAACTGTTATTCCATCTAATAAGATTAAATTTTGATCGGTGTTACCTCCGCGAATAACTAAACCAGTACTAAACTCAGATGTAGTTAAAACGCCAGGGAGAGACTGAATGGTCCTGAATATATCAGGCTCAGCTAATGAAGGTTGAGATTTTAGTAATCTTGGCGATAAATTGACTCGACTAGGCTCAATCTTATTTAATCTTTCAATCTCTTCGGCCGTAACATCAACTTGCATTAATTCTATTGACTCAGGTTTTAAAGAAATATTAATGTTTTGAGATCTATTTTTGTTGAAATCTAATTTTAATTCAAATTTTTCGTATCCAACGTAAGATACAATTAATTTAGGCTCTGCAATATCGATGTCAGACAAAACATAATAACCGTTATTGTCGGTAGCCATACCTTGACCAGACTCACGAATGAAAACATTTGCCCCAATTAGCGCTTCACCAGATGTACTGTCAGTAATAAAACCGAAAACTTGGAAAGGTGTTTGTTGCGAAAAGACAACTGCAAACCAGGTCATAATTACAGCGCTATTTTTTCTTAATAATTTCACTTAAAATTTTCTCCGCATGAGTGTTAACGTTCATTTTCCTATAAATTTTTTCAATTTTACCATTCTCATTTACTACAAATGTTATTCTTTTAGTCCATAAAGGTGAATTAGCTCCATACTTTACAGCAACTTCTTTTTGTGAATCTGATAACAAATTGAACGGTAGTTTCCATTTTTTCTTAAACTTCTTTAATGCTCTAGATGAATCGTAGCTCAATCCAAATACCACAATATTGTTTTCTTTATACTTATCATAAATGTCACGGAACCCGCAAGCTTGAATTGTTCATCCTGGAGTATCTGCTTTTGGAAAGTAATATAACACAACTTTCCTTCCCAGATAATCAGACAGTTTATGGATATTTTTGTCTTGATCTTTCAAAGAAAATATAGGAGCTACGTCACCTACTTTTAATTCAATATTGTGCTTTCCTGATAGCGACGAGAAACTAAAATAGGAGACAATACTTACTGCGAAAAAAAAGAATAACTTCATCTGATGATTCAATATTTCTTTAAATAGCTTAATGTTTCTGTATTGTATGGAATTTGTTCAATTTGAAACAAATCAAAGTATTCTTTGGAATCACATACATTGCTCTCCATCAACATTGTAAGTTGGTCGACTGTTATTGGAAACCACGCAAATCTTTGAAAAAAGAAAGCTAAAGATTTTACTGCAATAGCAGGGGCTGGTATCATCCACTTCTTTTTTCCATAGGCTGCTGCCATTGTTGGTACTAAGTCTTTCCAATAATATGTCTCTCCACCCAGTTGATAGATTTTATTTTTCGCTACGTCCATCTCGATGGACTTAACAACGAATTGAGCAACATTTTCAATATGTATTGGAGATAATGCAAACTTTCCAGCATTCATCGGTAATAAACCATCGTGAAAGCTCGGTGAGGGAATAGGTAAACTAAGCATATCTTTTTTAAGCTGTGTGCAAAACTCAGGTCGACCAGATCCTCTTGGGTCACCAAAGCAAAGTGATGGTCTAAAGATTGTCCAATCCAACCCAGATTGTTTTAGATATTCCTCAGCAAGATATTTGGTGCTTTGATATTTTGTTCCATCCAAACGTGCACCGTTAGCACTGACAAGAATAAATCGTTTAGAACCAAACTCTACCGCTAAGTCAACTACCCGTTTCACTCCATCAAATTGGGTTTCTTGAAATGTTATGCCCCTATGCGGAAACTCTCTAACTAAGCCAATACTGTAGATCACAACATCCGATGATTTTATAAGTTTTTTCAGTGCGCTTTTGTCGGATAAATCACCTTCTGTTATTTTGCAACTATCTGGCTGTAAAAGTTTATTTATCGATTTTTTTCTAACAAGAACATTGGGTTTGTGACCATGATTTAATAATTCGTCAGTTATGTATGAACCAACAAATCCAGTTCCCCCTAGAAGTGCAACTTTCATGACATATTTTCCTTACTGTTTTCAAATGCTTCGTTTTTTAAAAAAATTTCATCAATAACTTTTTTTCGAAAATTAAAAACTTTATTTAAATCATTCTTAATCCACAAAAAATGCATAATCCTTCCAATAAAGCCTAGAGGAATTGAATATTTAATAACGTCATTAATTATAACACCATCATTAACTGGTTCGAAAGTATGCGTATGATGCCAGAAAGAATAGGGACCTTTTAGCTGTTCATCAACAAATTTATTAGGAGGGTCATAGGATGTGATCAGAGTTCTCCATCTTAATGGGAATCCCATTACCTTAATGGTGTAGTCAATTAAAGCACCTCTTTCCATAGTTATGGGTAATGGGGTCAGCACATTAAAACCCATTTTCTTGGGTGTAATTTTAGAAAGATTCTCTGGCTTCGAAAAAAAATCAAATACTTTTTCTAATGGTGCATTAACGCGGTGTGAAACTGATAATTCATAAATTTTCATTTAACAACTTAATACACAAGAAAAGAAAATCAAATAGATTATTGAGCGTTATGAGCGTTATTGTTTATATATTTATTAACATCGAATTTTCGCTTACAGCCATTATAATTCATGTATCTCACCTTTCCAAAAACAGGTCTCTCAAACCAAGGTCTATCATGTATTCCTCCAATGCTCCAAGCGATACCTGTGTATCCATTTGGATCTCTGCCATCAAGCTCATATTTATCGTTTAAATCTATTGCGATCTGGAGCGCTGTTTCAGGATCTTCAGACCACTCTAGGATTTTTTTTGCCCAGTACATTCTCATAAATCCATGCATTTTGCCAGATACTATCATTTGATGTTGAGCAGCATTCCACAACTTGTCATGAGTATTAGCATTTTCGAAATCTGAAGAAGAATATAAAAATTCTCTTTGATCGTCTCTGTGTTCATTAAGAGTTTTTTGTGCCCAACTGTGAAAACCATTGAAAGAATCGTAATCATCGTTGTAATAACAAAAGTTATCTGAGAGCTCTCTTCTAACAATTAATTGTTCAAGAAAAGTATCTTTACCTTCTGAATCTTCAGTAGCGATTACTTGAAGAGCAATTTCTTGAGCCGATAATTGGCCGAAATGAATGTAGGGGCTTAAATTTGAAAGGGAATCTTTATTTGGATCATTTCTGGATTCGCCAGTGACATCCATACGTTCATTTAAATAGGTTTTTAACGATCTTTTACCTTCATTTTCGCCTGGATTTATCCAATTTACTTCTTGGACGGAATTATCAATTTGCAATTCTCTTAATATAGCATCAGGATCAATTGTTTCATGTTCAATATTAAGATTAAAAGGGTGTGAAATAACTTTTGAGAATGGATGTAAAAAGCTGTCAAGCAAAATGTGAATTTTTCTTCTTATTGTATGAGCAGCAAACTCTTGTTTATCACTTACTATCCATGCAGGTATGATATTATGTGCATCCACCATTTCAACTGGTATTTCAATGTCTTTTATAATTTTATTGAGCCTTTTTTTGTAAACCTTGAGCGGTGAAAAGTCTGTGATAAGATATCCAGTATTTGAACTTGAAATATAATTATGCAATGAAGTGAGAATATCGCCTCTCCTCAAATGAAATGGTATATTATGCTTTTTAAATACCTCAATTGTTTCAGATAACCCTCTAAGAAGAAAACCATACTGCCTAGAGTTAGCATTTGCAAAATTTCCATTGAGCGAGTAAAAAACAGTTAGAGGCGCCTTATATTTTAAAGCGATGTTCTGAGCATGTATTAAAGCCCAATTATTGTGAAACCTTCTATCGCGTTGCATCCAATACACGACATTTCCACCGTTGTAATTAATAGAATTAAGTTTTTTTGAACGCCGAATGTCAAATTCAAGCATAAAGAGAGAAATTTTAAATGAGCTTTTTTAAATCGTTGTATGTAAGGAAAGAATTGTCAATTTTTCCTTGTATGTCTTTAAGAAGAAAAAGGCCTTCACCGCCAAAAAGAATTTTGATATCAAGTTTATTTGCAACTTTAATGCTGTCGTGAATTTGTTTTACAGTTTTGGATACATTCTCTTCAACGACGGCATTGCAACATTGCAAATTGCAAAGATAAAACAACACTACATCGATTTTACGCTTTATAATAATTTCACTAAGTTCTCCAAGTTCAGCGTGAGAACCAGAATTGAACACGTTGTAACCATTGTGCCTCATGAGAACCTCTGACATGACTACACCTATATCTGGTAAGTTATCTTCAAAATTAATACAAAGTGCGTTTTTACCGTTAAAATTGCCATTAGGCTTATCTCTGTTCAAACCATCAACAGATCTCGTTATCGTTTTTCGAGATAAATATGCCTCAGTATGAGCAATTTTATTTTTCTTTAATTTTTCTTCAACAATATTACCTGCAACATCAACAACAAAATCAAATAGATCAGCAACTGGAGTGCCGTTCATGTAGAGTCCATTTATAATTGTACCCACACTAGATTCATCAGAATTCAGACTAGACTCAGCCAATAACACAGCTAACTGCTTAAAATCTTGTTGATTAATTAGTCCGTATATTTTTTTATGATCTTTTGTTTCAAGGCTTAAGGCTTCACCTTTTGCGCTGTTAGAGTTAGACTTATAGAAATCTCTTACATGTTGCATAGTAAACTTTCTATGACCACCTGCGGTTTTTTCACACCCAAGTTTACCGCTGTCGGTCCAACGTTTGAGCGTTGAAATGTTTATACCTAGTATACCTGAAACTTCTTTTGAGTTTAAATACTTCATAGTTAAAGTTTATTTATATTTTTAGTAAAAAACAATAAAAAAAGAGCGTTATGAGCTTTTATAAGTCAATACTGCTAATAATGTCATCATATAGTTTTTTTTGATCACTATGCTTTTTGTCATAAAGCTTAGTCATCATGCTCATCCTTGGGTTTCTTTCAAAAAAAGACCTGAAGTCACGAATGAAGTTCCAGTACAGTGCATCCCAAACCAAACACCATTCCCCTTTTTTATAGTCACTCATTTTTAAGATGTAGTTACTTCCACTAATATAGGGTTTTGTTGACATCAATCCGCCGTCTGCATACTGACTCATGCCGTAAATATTTGGCACCATAACCCAATCATATGAATCAATGAATAATTCCATGAACCATTTATAAATGTCTTTAGGGTCATACCGTAGAAGACACATAATATTTCCCAATATCATTAATCTCTCGATGTGGTGACCATAAGCATATTTCATTATGTTTTTTATAGTATCATCAACAGGTTCTATTCCTGTATCTCCTGTATAAAATGATTTTGGAATTTTCTTTGTAAATTTCCAGAAATTGCTATTTCTTTGATAGGATCCTTTGGTCTGATATATACCACGAATAAATTCTCTCCATCCTATTATCTGCCTAATAAAACCTTCAAGAGAATTTATTGGTATGTCATTTTCTTTGGCATAATCGATGCTCGTATTGACCACTTCAATCGGGGTTAACAAACCAATATTTAATGCTGGAGAAAGAACGCTATGAAAAATAAAGCGATGTTCCGTAGAAATAGCATCCTCGTAAGCGCCAAAATTTGCAAACTTTTTTTCTAAAAAAAAGATTAAGCATTGTTTTGCCTGTTCTCGATTAACAGGATAATTGAATGAATCAATACTTCCGTAATTATCTCTATAATTATCAGAAATATATTGTACTGAATTTTTAAAACTTGATTTGTTGTACGTTTGTTGTTGGGTCAAAGGTATTTTAATTTTTTTCGGAAGTTTTTTTCTATTTTCGCTATCAAAGCTCCATTTTCCTCCTTCTGGCCTGTTTTCACTGTCAACAAGTATGTTTAATTTTTTTCTTTCGTTTTGATAAAAAGAGGACAAAAACAGTTTCTTCTTCTCGATAAAATATTCATTTATTTCATCTTTAGTATTGATGAAGCCAGGTGTATCATAACGGTAAGATTTGACGTTTAACTTTTTTAGTGTATTGGAGAGCCTTTTTTCCACAAGATAATCATGGTGTTCAATGTAATGCACCTCAGTTATGCTGTTTTGTTTTAAGTAAGTCTCATAATAATTGGGAGGAGTAATTTGATTTTCATCTAAAATAGTAACATTATATCCATCATTTTCTAACTCTTTAGAAAATGATTCTATGCTTAGTAAATGAAGGAGAATCTTTTGCTTGTGAAAGATAGCGGTATGTTTTTTGTCCCTAAAAAATAAGGGGTCTCTCGCAATAACAACTGGTCTGGATTTTGAGAGTGCTAAATTTGGATAAAATAGCTGATGTGGTAATAGTAAAGTAATTTGCATACTACTTTATAGATCTACATTTTTTACTACAATATTTAACATTAGACCAATCCCTTTTCCACTTTTTTCTCCAACTGAAAGGAAGACCGCATGTATGGCATATCTTTTGTGGTAAATTTTTGATAATTAACTTTTAGTTGATGATAGGCCACCATCAACACAAAAAGTTTGGCCGGTAATCCAGTTATTATCTGGATCGAGTAAAAAATGTATCATACGACTAATATCTGTGGGTTCTCCAATCCTACCAGTGGAATGCATTTTAATGCTAGCTTCAAGCGCAGCAGGGTTGTTAACGATTCTAGATGATAGCGGTGTATTTACTAATCCTGGAGCAATGGCATTAAACCTTAACATTTTTTTTGCATAGGTTAAAGATGCTGATTTGACCATTGATTCTATCCCAGCTTTAGCAGCTACTATCATTTCATGATTTGCCAGCCCTATTGAAACGGCACTAGTTGACATTAATACTACTGAAGAATCTGATAATAATTTTCCAGCCGCTCTCATTACAGAAAATGCTGTCTTTAAGTTAGTATTTATTGTTTCTTCAAAATTTAACTCAGTGACAAGATGTGGAGGCCTCAGTAAAATTGATCCAGGAAGAGACACTATTCCATGAATATGATCCACTTCGCTTTTACACTCATCAATGAAAGACATAGTATCGTCAAATGAGCGGCAATCAACTTGCGCAGACTTAATTATAGGATAATCGATATGAGGTGAATCATTGTTATATCCAAGGAGTAGGTTACAATGATTACTGCTTAAGTCGGCAACAAGTTGAGAGCCAATTCCCCCGCTAGAACCAAGGATGATAAAATTGCTATTTTTCATTTTTCGTAAGTGCTTGGAAGACCATACTATTAGCAGCGCTCAAACCACCTGTAATTTTCCATCCATCATTTAATAATGATTGTATGGTTTCAGTGAAATCAGCAATGTCATCTGCAAAAGCGGATACAATACAAAATGTATCTTTTTTAAATATATTAACTTTAGGCATACAACATCTTAAATAAAAAATTTAAGTTTTGCAAGAAAAAATGAGCGTTATGAGCTTTTTATTAACGATTTAAAAAATCATGGTAATAATTCATACATTAATATGACTAAAATGTATTTCTAAAAAATGTATGTTTGAGGGAAAGAGGGAGGTATTAGGATTCTTGGTCTAGAAGCTCTATATAATTTCCATTTGGGTCGGTTTCGTATATATATCCGATACCGTCACGGTGATATTTAATATTTTTATCATTTACTATTGAATGATCAACTATCGCAAAGTGATTAGGATGTTCATCTTGAGTTACAAGTGCTAAATTTATGTTATCAAATTTAAGCATTGCCCATGTTGAGTCCTTATAGCTCACATCACACTTAAACCGCTTTGAATAGTATTCCACAGATTTCTCTATGTCATCAACTATTATTGCCAAGTGATCTATTTTGGATAGTTGATCATTCATAACGAATAGGTTTGACTTATTGCTTAACTATCTTTAGCAGCAGACCATACTACTAAGCCAAATCCAATTTTATTTATTGCATCGCCAACATTGTAAATCAAATCACGTGCATCAGAATCTACAAGACCGGCCATAAATGAATACCATTGACCATCTGCTGTACCGATAAGGTAACCCAATGGGTAAATACCCCAACCAATAACAACGAACTTCAATAATAATCCATTTGCGTTTTCAATCTTTTTACCAGCTTTCTTAGCAGCTTTTGCAACATCACCCTGGTATACTTCATTTACAATGTAAAAGTATGCAAGACCGCTAATAAGTCCCCATACCGCTGGACTTGAACCTCCAAAAATTGAAAAGACAGAAGCTTCACCAAAGTAACCAGTAACAAGCATGACAATAGATGCACTGATCATTTTGCTTAATCCAGTTTTAGTAAGAAGGTAAAATTCAACACACATCAAGGGTACAGTAAGTATCCAATCAATGTATCTGAATTCAGTTGGGCTCATATAAGAGCTGACCCAAACGTCCCTCATGTAGTAGTAGTGAACTGCTGCAATCAAAGTGATTAGACCAGAAACTGTCATTGACAATTTCCACTCGTCAGCTACCGATGATCTCTCAACAAAGAAAAATACAGTAGCTGCTAACATAGCAACTGAGCCTAGAAAAAAGGTGAATCCAACTAGATCCCCGCTTTGAAGGCCTGAGGCTAATAACATATTTACCATTATTATCTCCTTTTAGTATTAAAAATAAATTTTATTATTATTTAGTTTTAGAACTTACAAAAAAAATATATAAAGTAGATTTACAATTTTTTTGAATTATTTTTCACAAATGATAGCATAAAAGTGCTTGGAATAAGAGAAAATTTCTGAAAATTATTCACACGAATTCTCCTTTTTAACAGTTTACTAAAAGGAGTAGATTTAAGTTTTTTGAAAAGTTTTTCATAGTATCTGCATGCTAACAGAACACCAAACCTACTTGTATTCGGCAATTGATATATTCCTTTTTTTGCGTCATCGAATTCACCCTTTATATCTTGTTCAATTTTCTTTTTAACTTCTTCGTTTAAACTATCTTTAAAGTCAAGTCCGGGAAAATACATTCTCCCTTTTTCATAATAATCTTCATTCAAGTCTCTGAAAAAATTAACTTTTTGAAATGCCGAACCGAGTTTTTTAGAGCAAGAAATTAAATTATCGTAATATTTTTGATCTCCATTAACAAAAACCCTCAAACACATCAATCCTACAACTTCAGCTGAACCATAAACATAGCTATCTAATGATTTTTGAGTGTGTTTGTTCTCACTTAAATCAGATCTCATGCTTTCAAAAAACGCCTCAATGAGGTGACGATCGATATTGTATTTGTTTACCGTGTCTTGAAATGAGTGCAAGATTACATTAGTGCTAAATTTTTCCTTGATTGCAGAAAAGGTTGAGGATTCAAATTCGTTTAAAAGAGCATCTTGATTAGTATCAAAAAATGTATCAACAATTTCATCTGCAACTCTAACAAAACCGTAAATGCTGTATATAGGTTCACGAACTTCTTTTCCTAAACATTGAATTCCAAGAGAAAATGAAGTACTAAATTCTTTTGTAATGGATATTGATGATTTAAAGCTAGCGCTTAGATACCGTTCTAAATTTGTCATGAAGTCTCTTTGATGATTTGCTCAGAAACTATTTTACCTGATACTAAAGCAGGAGGCATTCCAGGGCCGGGCACAGTTAATTGCCCCGTGTAATAAAGTCCTTTAAGTTTTTTATTTTTAATCCTTGGTTTTAAAAATGCGGTTTGGAAAAGTGTGTTCGCTAAACCATAAGCATTCCCTTTAAATGAATTAAAGTCTGATATGAATTCTTCATGAGCGTAAGATTTAGATACAACAATATTATTTCGAATGCTATGACCAATATTTTTTTCTAATCTATCCAATATTTGCTCAAGATAAAAATCTCTTGAAGTGGATTTCTCAGTTAAACCCGGAGCTACTGGTATCAAAATAAAAAGCGCTTCGCTATCCGGAGGCGCAACCGTAGAATCTGTCTTTGAGGTGCACGAAACATAAAAAAGCGGACTTTCGGGCCATTTTGGATTATCGTAAATGTCTTCAACGTGATCATTGAAATTGGTATCAAAAAATAAGCAATGATGCGGGATGTCAATTTTTATATTTACCCCTAAATAAAAAAGTAAAGCACTAGGAGACATTGTTCTTTTTTCCCAATATGCTGTTGAGTAATTACGATATTTCTTTTCAATTAAATTCGATTCAACATGCTCATAATCCGCGTTAGCAATTACTATTTCCGAACTGTAAGAGTTATTGTGAGATCTGACCTCGAAAGTTGAATCTTTATTTTTGTGAATTTTTTTGATAGGTTCATCAAAAACAAACTCTACTCCTTGCTCAATAGCAAGACTATGAACAGCTGAAGCCACTGACCTTATTCCCCCACTCGGATACCATGTTCCAAGTTTTATATCAGCATAATTCATTAAGCTATATAGCGCGGGGGTCTTGGATGGTTTTGCTCCCAAGAGTAACCCTGGAAATTCAAGCATCTGAATAATTCTTTTATCTGTAAAAAATTCTCTTATGTGTTTACTTATAGGCTTGAAGATTGCAAGTCTTCCAAGGTGCTTAATCAAATCGACTCTCATGTATTCAAAAGGTGAAAGGCTGGGCTTGTAAATAAATTTCTTTACTGCTATTTCGTATTTTTTTTGCGCATCTTTCAAAAAATTATCTAAAGATTTAGATGCGCCGGGTTCAATTTTTTCAAGGCTATTTTTTAATTTTTCATAATTTTTAGGAACATCGAAAAATTCTGAATCTTCAAAATACACTCTATAGCCCGGATCCAGCCTGGTCAAGGAATAATAATCGGATACTTTTTTATCAAAATCAGAGAAAAATGATTCAAATAAATCAGGCATCCAATACCAGCTTGGACCTAAATCAAACGTAAATCCCTTTTCTTTATATGTCTGAAGTCGACCACCATAAGTCTGGTTTTTCTCTATCACCTTTACCTCGTATCCTGCTTTTGCAAGATAAGTAGCAGATGCCATTCCAGCTAAACCGGAACCAATAACTATAACTCTTTTTTTCATTTTTTCTTTTTTAGAAGATTGACGATAAACTCGAAATTTTATTTTTTAAAATTTTACCCAGATAAAAAAAGGATAATTCGTCTCAAGGTTCACTTGAAAAATTATTTGGCAATTTGTTACTTAGATAATTATTCATTAAATAAAAAACAGCTAAAACAGTTCCCCATTGGATTACACAAGTCATAAAGAAACTTGGGCTTTCTATCATCCACCAAGTTACCAATGTAAAACCAACCAATGGGGCAACAAACTTGACAACAAATGGCCACCATGAAGGAAATGACCAGTCACCCATACTTTCCAAGCTCACTTCATCGATCATTCTATTAATACCATACTTAACCGCAGCAACAGACATCAATATTCCTGATATTATTAACCCTACACTCCATACAAAATCTTGATTTCCTAGAATCTCTAAACTCATTGCAGATGGAATACCAAGGATGAATGAAGATACAACGATCCACAACACTGCCACTGAGCGCTGAACGCCAAAGTCAATTAAATTTCTTACAGCAAGCTCAAGCATTGATATTAATGACGAAAAGCCCGCAAAGCTTAAACCCAGAAAAAACAAAATTGCGAGCGGTTTTCCAAAAGCCATTTTTGCAAAAAGCTGTGGCATCCAAATAAAAGTTAAGCCAGTTGCAGCTGGTCCAGATGTTTTCATCACTTCTAATATTTCAGGTTTTTGCATTCCCATTTCGTTTCCTAAAATTGAGAAAACAGTACTAAAAATCATTATTGCAGCAATCAAGGAAACAAGATTGTTACCGATTGCAGTAGTAAATGCATTTTTAATGATACCGTACTTTGTTCTTATGTAAATGGCGTATGTTAAAAAGAGCCCAAATCCAGCCCCTGTGTCGAAAGCATTTTGAGCTAAGGCGTCAACCCAAATTCCCGGACGACTGAGCTGAGACCAATCAGGTGTAAAAAGATATTTTATGCCAAGTAAAGAACCTGGTAAGCTAATCGCCCTAATTAATGATAAAAGCACAATTCCAAGAAGCGTAGGAATTAAGATCTTATTCACTTTCTCTATAGATGATACGCCCTTATAAATTGCAAGACCCCCAACTGTCATTGCAACAGCATGAAATAAAATTGGGAATGAACTATCTTGAAAGGATGACCACAATGCCCATGAAGCATCGTTATTTTGAGGTAGATCTGTAAATATTATTGCGCCAAAATAATAAATGTTCCAACCTACAATTACAGAATAAAAGAATGCAATTGCAGTGGAAACAGTGCCGACAAATCCCCCCAAAAAGGCAAATGGTTTTCCCATAAAATTTGCAAAAGATCCAATTGTACCCATACGCGATTGACGACCCATAATATATTCCACGATAATTAATGGAATACTCCATAGAAAAAGGAAAGTTATCCAGGCAACAAGAAAAGCACCTGCGCCATCATCGCCAGCATTTGAAGCTACTATTCTTGGAAACCGCCATATATTTCCGGTTCCAACAGCTATACCTAGGGCGCTTATCAGAAAAGCGAAACGAGATGAAAAACGAGGTGACGATTTAGACATTAACTACCCTTTTATTTTTCTTATCATTTTACACCTTTTTCATTTTTATAGGCTTCATAAACATCGCGAAATAAATCAACATCAGATTCAAAAGTTTCAGGAAGCAGAGGACCAAATGAAAAACGAAAAAATCTGTCATAAGGCGATTTATAGCTTGAGTCTTTGTTATGAGGACGAGACATATCGCAATCAAAAGCACTCAATATAGCTGCCCCATGTTTGAACAATCTCTCATTAAATTCTAGACTAGTAAGCCCATCAGGTAGTTCTAGCCAATGATAAAAACCACCATTTCCAGTATATACTCCTAAACCCATTTTCATAAAAGCCTTACCATAGCGTTCACGCTGCCAATTATAATGCTTTTCTACGGCAGATCGAGCTTTTTTTACTCTGTTGGGCTCAAGTAGTTTAATTGCATAATTTTGAGATAAATGACTAACTCCTCCCATTCCAAAACTAGAGTAATTTGACATTATTTCTATGTTTGATTTACTAGCAATTATCCATCCTATTCTTATCCCTGGCGATTGAAGTCCTTTTGTGCACGCACCAGACAAGAAAATATTACTACTTTCAATATCCTTAACAAATTCAATACCGCTAACTGATGGTGAATGAAACATTTCATATGCCTCATCTAACAAAATACCATTATTGGGCTCTTCTGCAAGCTTGATCAATTCGCGAAGCTCTTCACCTGAACGTGTCTGACCAGAAGGATTTTGAGGATTTGAAATAACTGATAATATAAGTGAATTAGGATTTAAATTTTCTCTATTAAAATATTCAGCGTTACTTGGATGAAAATTATTTTTTTTTGTGAAAGGAACAGTTTCATAATCAGCATTAGTTCGCGACAAAATATCTAAATAGGCAGGCCATTCAATGCTCCCAATACGAACTTTTACATGATTCTTGAGGAAAGCCATAACCGTAAAAATTCCCGGTCTTCCACCAGCAAAAATCATAATGTTTTCAGGAGATATGTTTGATTTATACTGGGAATTATAATAATCAGCTATTGATTCACGCAATTTAGGGTGACCCCAAGCTTTGGGGTAAAACCTATCCTCAAATGACACTTCGATATTGGAAGGTAAATTAGGACCTTCAAAATTTTCAATTGGTGTTGTCAAAGGGAAACCTTGTGACCAAGGATGCGTACCCTCATCACCCATAAACTTACCATATGAATCACGGAACGCATATAGCGTTTCATAAATACCCATTGGAGGAACATGTGTTAAAAATTGAGACATCTATTTATGAGAATCTAAGAATAGTTTTTAATTAAATCGTCATATCCACCAATTGCTTCACCATCTATAACTATTTGAGGTACAGTGGTTGCTTTGCCAACTTCTAGCAATTTTGACCTGTCCCAACCTAATTCTTCGATATTGATTTCTTCGTACTTCCATCCTTTTTTATCGAAAAACATTTTTGCTAGATCACAATACCTGCACCAATTGGTACTATATATGAGAATTTCTTTCATACTTTAGTTTAGTTGAAAAAGGCTTTACTTCTCCGGTTTATCAGCAATAACCATTAGCTTATGAATGACGTAAAACCCGCCAAGCGAAATAATCCATCCTACAGTGAAATAAAATAATTCCATGACATAGTCCTTTTATTTTTTATCTTTAGCAACAAAATCTAATGCTAAAGAATTAATACAATATCTTAATCCAGTAGGTCGCGGCCCATCCTCAAAAACATGACCAAGGTGAGAGTCACATTTTGCACACGTAACCTCGATTCGTTTCATTCCAAAGCTGTAATCCATTTTTGTCTTAACCTTACTCTTATCTAAAGCGTCATAAAAAGCAGGCCAACCTGAACCAGAGTCGTATTTGGTATTAGAACTGAAGAGTTCATTATCGCATCCAGCACACACGTAAGTACCCACCTCTTTATGATTATAGTATTTTCCTGTAAATGCCCTTTCAGTACCTTTTTCCCTTAGAATTTGGTATTCCGCAGGGGTTAAGCATGCTTGCCATTCTTTATCGGTTCTTTCGACTTTGTCCATAAAAATTCCTTCCGCAGGATTTTTTTTGCTTTGCGCAAAAAGCTGAAAAGCAAAACAGTAAAGTGTAATTAAAATAATTTTTTTCATACCTAAATATACTTAATTATACATTTAGAGATTTAGATTTTAAATGGGAATCGTATTAGAACAAGAATCTGTATTGAAGTGTTATACTTCTTCCAGTTTCAGGCATGATTGATTTTATTCTAGACAGATGATTATAATAGATCTCATCAAAAATATTGTCAATTTGGAAGATAATCTTATGAGTGCCCTTCCAACTATTTATGCTGTAGCTTCCGAAAAGGTCCACACATATATATCCATCCGTTTGATCTTCAAATTGACCCAATCTTTTCTGATCGAACCCTCTAACAACCTGAAATGTGTAAGAAAGATTATTTTGCCCCAAATAAGATAATTTTCCCCTGGCTTTTGCTGCGGGCATATAAGGCAGAGGCATTGAAGCGTTAATATCATCTCCAATCACCGTAGAATAGTCAACACTAAGGGTTGTATTATTCACTTTGTAAGATAGATCGAATTCCAAGCCAGATATATTTGCCTCTATACCCTTCATTTGATATTTGTAAAGCCATCCAGTAGATCCACTCCCCCATTCAATCCAATCTGCACCTGGGACATATCCATTTCCAATCTTTGAAAATAAATGATAATTAGGACTATAATTATTGAACGCAGTTACGCTTGAAGAAAATTTATTTTTCTCATATTTAGTAGATATTTCAAATCCTAATGTTGATTCTAAATCAAGGTCGGGTTGACCAATTTCGTAAGAGTAACTACCCAGATGAGGTCCATCAGAAAATAAATCTTCGATACCGGGAGCGCGTTGGGTGTACATGGCGCTCGTTGAAAATGCCCAATGATTCCAATCTTTCAATAAAGTGAGCATCGCCGAGCCCAAATGAAATGTTCTATCTTTAACTAAAGATTTATCAAAGTTTGAAAAAAGAACATCAGAAACAATGGGAGCTACTGAAAGCATTTCATATCGAAACGAATTTTGCAGCGTAAAATCTCTTAGATCAATCTCTCTAAAAGAAAATAAGGCTAGATTAATTTCATCAGTGTTGGGAGTCCAATAGAACCCTCCAGCGCTAAACTTTCTATATTGAAACAATGAACCTAGTGTCCTTCCAAATCCAGAAAGCTTTCCTTGTAAAGAAAATATTTGTTGTCTCAACCTTACAGCTGCATAATTATCATTGGATTCAAATTCTCTGTGCTCGTAACCAACAAATCTTTGTTCAAGATCAAAAATATCATATTTATCAAATAATTGAATATCTCGATGCAAAATTAATTTTTGTGTAATCTTCTTCATTTCAAGGTCAACACCGCTAATATGACCTTCCGGACTTCCTGGTATACCATAATTCATTGACAAAAACTCTACCGAAGCACTGGTTCTACCTTTATCTCCATAATTTGAAATTCCTGTAAAAAATTCATTATTATTCACGGATGTATTCTTCAAAACACCCACCGGCGTCATTTGATCTCCAGCAGAACGATTCAAGACCGAAAATCTTAATTGATTGTTTTTAAAAGGCAAGTGATACACTAAGTTGGTAAATACACTACTATTTCCAGACTCTCCCCCAATTATTCCATGAAAATGTGAATGGTCAAACTTGACTTCTGGCATTGAATTTTTATCTATGTCAATTACTCCAGCAATAGCATTTGAGCCATAAATCAAAGATTTAGCACCTCTTATGACTTCAATGCTCTGAGCGGTTGTCATATCCATGCTCACAGCATGATCTGCGGAGGTTTGAGAAAGGTCTCCCAATTTTAAACCACCATCAGTCATCAAGAATCGATCGCCAGAATACCCTCTAAGAACAGGTCTTGCTGTAGCCTGACCCATTGAACCTACCTCTACACCCATTTCATCAGAAAGTGTAGCAGCCAGCGTTCCTTTCATTTTTTCATGCATTTCTGATCCAGAAAGAGAAATGGTTGATATGGTTTTTGAACCTTCAAACTCAGGGTGGGCGCCAACAGATATCTCATTAAAATGCAAAATTTCAACATTAAGATAAATAGAGCCTAAATCAATGTTGGTATCATTAGAATTTATAAAAACGGTTGTATCTTGATACCCAATCAGCGCAAACGATAGATTAAAAGACTCTTTGGGTACATTTTGAATTTCAAAAGATCCATCTTCTTTTGAAACAGCTCCTGAATATTCTCCAACTACTACTATATTTACGCTTTGAAGTGGAGATTTCTGCTCTTTATCATAAATAAAACCAGTAACAGTTCGGCTTTGAGCAAAAAGCATGCTCAAAGCCGAGGTTACTACAATGATTGCGTGATTGACTTTGCAACCACACGAACACTGTTTATCATTGCGTTTATTTGACAACGACAGGGACATTATTAGTTGAAGTGTAGTCTGCATGATCTCCGTGCATCAATTCAAGCTTAAAGCCTGTAGATCCGGTAGAAACTCCAACTACTTCTAAAACCTTATCACCGTGTTCATCATCGTGGTCATCGTGGCCATGGTCATCGTGGCCTTCTTCCTCGTGTTCAACCATAGCAATCTTAGCAACAGCTGTATTGAATCCAGAAACTCTTACGCCACCTTCTTCATCGCCATGATCATCGTGACCATGATCATCGTGACCATCTTCTTCATGCTCTATTTCTTTTCCATCTTTATCTAGAAAATGAACCATGAAGTGTAAAGTGTCGCCAACGCCAAGTTCGATGGAACCAGTTTTAGTTCCTTTGAACTCTTTGTAGGCCTCAACGCCATCCTCTGTTTCAAGAACGAAACCATCCGCATCGGTATGACCTTCATCATCATCGTTTTTATCTTCACAACTAACTGCAAATAAAAGTACAAATCCAGCTAGGAGGGAGTACAAATAGTTGCGTGAAGTGATAATATCAATATTTGACATTATAGCTCCTTATTTTATTTTTATTTTTAAGTTAAGTAAGTTTGTTTTTTAAACAGCTAACAACTGCTGATAAATGTATTTAAGTGAGGGGTTTTGGGGGTGCTCGTGTTGAAAAAATTCCGTGCTCAGGGGAAGAATAATAAATTTCTAAAATTATTGGAATCTTGTCAACATGAACCAGACGAAAATTTGACGATATGTCATTCGATGATCCATCATCTGACAAGATCCGATTTACGGTAAACCAATGACAAGATTCACCAGCTTTGCGATGGGAATCTTTTTCACAATGTTCATCGCACATAGTTTGATCAACAGGTGCAATGTCATGAGCGTGTCCATCATGTAGAGCAGACAAAAAAGTGAAAAGAACTAGCCATATAGCTAAGAAAGTTGATGTAATTTTTTTAAGACTATAGAACATTAAACTAACTTATGCGTCTTTCAGACCCTAATCTCCTATCGAGATTATCCCTTCTGTCACCAGATGATCGGCGATCAATTTCCACAGGTAAGTTCTGCTTTCTGCGATCTTCAATCCGACGATCAGATTCTCTTCTTTCTTTTTCTCTATTATTCATTTATTCTTACAAAATTAATAGTGGAGAACTTATCGAGTAATAAATCATTAAGTCAATTGGTTAAAAAAAAGGTTGTGTAAAGATTACACAACCTCTTTGCTCCGGAGGAGGGACTCGAACCCCCGACCTGGTGGTTAACAGCCACTCGCTCTACCAACTGAGCTACTCCGGACTGTGAAAATCATTTTATAGCGACAGCAAATTTATAATATTTATTTTCGAGACGCCAATAAAATTACATTTCTTTTTCAGCTTTTAGTTGCATTCCATCGAGAAATTGCCCATGGTCTAGTTCCTTAGGATTTAGATATACCACACCATCTTCATCATGGGGTGAAATTAACACTGAATGTGCAGATTTAAGCCCTCCAAGCCACCAACGAGCATCTTGGATATATATCAAGTCTCCAGCATTTGCCTTCATTCTTTTCATATCGTTATTTGAAAATTGAATACCGTTCTTTTCTTGTTCATTTACTTTCCAATCAACTATAATTTTTTCTCCAATTTGTTCATTTGGTTTAGAACCCTTATAGATACCTTTGAGTAATGCAGCATCAAATATTGTTAATCCTTTTAATTTTTTGTCTGATTCAGGTTTTGTAAGAAGCGATACAATAATACCAACACTAGCACAAACTACGATATTGTATAAAGCGCCAATGTAGGAATAACCACGATCTGGTCTTAGTTCAATTCCATGCGCAAAAGGTGATATTAATTGTGGGTAAAATTGACCGAGGACCATTAAAAAGGCTCCTCCAATGAATGTCGCTATAATTCCTGCCGTAGTAAACCTTTTCCAGAAGATACCCAAAAATACTCCCACTGCAAGCGGCGGGGTGAAGGTCGAATGAAACCACCCATTTGCCTCATAGATAGAGTCAAAGGTATTGAAAAAAGGTACCATAATAACTGCAATAATTTTTACACCAAGAGAGGTCCAACGAGCAAACTCAAGCTGCTCTTTATCGCTTCGCTTCTTTTTGGATAGGGGTTTATAAATATCGTTTACAATGATCGCAGAAGATGCATTTACTAGCGTATCTGATGTTGACATCAAAGCAGCGCATAATGCTGCGATTATAAAACCAAAAACACCTGGAGATGCTATCACATTTGTAACTGCAACAAATACATCATTTGAGGCCATATCTAAAGGAAGAGTACCGGGTACTGCATTAGTAATTGCCCTACCTATCCAACCTGCATTTGAAACGACAATAGCAGATATTGGCAATATCACGAGTGTATTAAAAGCTACAGCTTTACGACCATCATTTACACTACGAGCAGCCATAAATCGCATTATTAGACCTTGATTTAAAAATAAAAAGCCAACCGATCCCGCTATTCCATCCTGCCAAAATATTCCAACAAAGTTAAAGTCCGGAGGTTTGTTAAAATGCGCTAGCGGAAGTTTTTCTATTGGAGAAAGATTCATCCAAAAAGCTTGAAAACCGGAGTAAGGAGTATTGTTTCCTAAATATTGAATCCCTAGATAAAAAAGTAAAAGCCCAGCAAAAATTAGAATAAATCCCTGAATGAGGTCCGTAAAAATAACCGAAGTCTGTCCTCCAAAATGCATGTATATCGTTGTCGCAATAGCTATGATTACCACAGTTAACATAAGGGGTATTCCAAAAATTCTATACAAAGCAGTTGCAAGAGTGAGAAATTGAATAGCAATGTATCCAATCATAAAAATTAATGTCATGAAAGTTGCTAAATAGCGGGCCTTCGCATTGAATCTTCTCTCAAAGTATTCTGGGATCGATCTTATCTTCATATAGTATATGATAGGAAGCCATCCAAACATAAAAAGTGGAACAAAAAACCAATCATTCATGTACGTCATTGTCGATGAAAGGCCATACTGATATGCTTTGGTGGAATATTTTAAAAAGCTATGGGACCCCACTCCCGTAGCAACAATTGAAATAGCTATTAACCACCAAGCAAATCTTCTCCCACCAAAAAAATAATCCGTTGTAGTTTTGCTATATCGTCCAAAATAAGCCCCAAAACCCATCACAACAGCAAAGTAACCAATTATGATAATTCGATCTAATGACGTTCCAATAGCTAAATCCATTATTGGCTCCGTAAAGCTAAAATTATAAAAGTAAAATGCAAACCAGCCCAAAAAAAGAAGCCATAAAATAAGACCCAAAGCCATTTTTTATGCCTATCATAACTAGGTCGAAGAGCTTTAGTTCGAAGGATGAGAGTCAATCCTACTATGAAAACTACGCCGCCAACTCCGTATAAATAAATAAATGGCAGCCAAGTTCTAAAAAAATCCATATTATTTTAACCTATCATAGTAAGGTTTTAAGCTATCGTAAGTATCATATAGTCCTTCCATAATCACCTTACTTTGCCCTACTACAGGCATAAAATTTGTATCCCCTTCCCATCTAGGAACAAGATGAAAATGAATATGATCAGAAATTCCAGCACCTCCGGCCTTTCCTATATTCGCTCCAAAATTAAACCCACTAGGGTTCATCGTTGATTTTAAAATTTCCATAGATTGCTTTGATAAATTCATTATCTCTAACAATGTTGAAGTGGATAGGTCAGTAAGAGAATCGGTATGCTTGTTTGAGCAAATCAATATATGTCCATTTGTATAGGGGTATAAATTCATAACCACGAAGGCTTCACTGCCTTTATATAAAATTAAAATATCTCTTAGATTATCATCATTGGTATTTTTTGAACAGAAAACGCATACATTGTCAGAATTTTTTTTACGCTTCAAATATTCCATTCGCCAAGGAGCCCACATTCGATCCATTATTTTTCCTCTTCAAATAATTTTAAAAAACCCACTAAAAGCTACAATAATTCTTGTTGAGTACTGGAAATATACTCTCTTAACACCGGCTGGATAAAAATCTTTTTTAAATTTAGTTTTGAGAATTCTCTAACCAATACACCAAGTCTTTGGTCAATTGGTTTCAATTTATTTAGCACGATATACGATTCATCATTAACCGAACACATCCCACCTTGGAAATCTCCTCTTCCCTGAACAATGTTAATATTCATTTTTTCAGCAAGATCTTCAAACATTATTAATAATTTATCTGGCTTCGTCTTTGGCATATTATTAAAGCAATTTTTTGTTTTTTGACCCTTCAAGAAATTCAATAACTCTTTTCACCTCTTCAACACGTGATCTTGGCACTACGAGAGTAGCGTCATCTGTGCTTACTACTACTAAGTCGCTTTGACCAACAATTGCAGTAAATTGATTTGGAGATTCAATAAAATTATTTTTACCATCTATAACGACTCCTTGGCCACGAATAGCATTATTTTCTTTGCTTTTTGAAGCGTATTCAAAAATTGAATTCCAAGAGCCTAGATCATTCCAATCAAATTCAGCTTCAATAACATATATATTTTCTGTTTTCTCGAGCAAGCCGTAATCAATTGATTCTGGGTCAATCCTACTCCACAATCGAGCAAAGTCTTTACCTTCTGCAATGCGTTTTTCAATTTTTAGCAATTGTGCATTTAATTCGGGCATGTGCGAATCCATTTCATTAAAAAAGGAGTTGATACTCCAAACAAAGATTCCACCATTCCATAAAAAATCACCACTTTTTAAAAACCGAGAAGCAAGCTTTTTATGGGGCTTTTCTGCAAAGGTTTTAACAGAAAAAGCGTTCAAATGACTGTCAGAACTTTTCTTTTTATATTGAATATATCCATAGCCTGTTGCAGGATAATGCGGTTGAATTCCGATAGTAACTAAGGCATTTTTTTTGGTTGCTATTTGTATTGCAGATCTTACCGATTTAGAAAATTTCTGAGCTCCAACAATCAAATGATCGGCAGGAAAAATTCCCATCAGAGCATCAGCTCGCTTTTGTTTTATACGCAATGCCGCAAGACCAATTGCTGGTGCGGTATTTTTTGCGCTAGGTTCAATAATTATATTTTTAGCATCTACTCCTGTTATTGTTTTTTTTATCTTTTCTTCTAAATGTTTTCCTGTGACTATAAATATATCTTCGACGTTTTTCGTTTTTCTTAAACGATCAACTGTCATTTGAAGCATAGAGCTATCTCCTATTATGCTCAATAGTTGCTTAGGGTGATCCTTTCGACTTGCAGGCCAAAACCTAGTACCTCTTCCTCCAGCTATAATTACTGCATACATTTAATTTTCACTTTTCAATTTTAATTTTTCCAATATCTATTTCCCAATTTGCTCGAACATCAAAAGTGTCAGTTGAAATAAAAAACCACTCACTTTTATCTATTGGATCTACAGATCCATAATTAAAACTCCTGTCTTTATTTAAATCGCTGATAACCATCAACTCATATTTTCCTTCAGGAAGCTCATTGACATAAAATTCTTCATTTGAATTTACATCAGAAATAAAAAACTTTGGCTCTTTAGTAATCAACTTTAGCTGTACTAATGGGGACTCGACCGAACCATCCAATGAGCCTAATAAAACTCCATATCCTATCTTCTTTTTTGAAATTATATCAATTGTCTTGCTAGTTTCCGGGAAAGATCTTCCCGCAATGGGCACTAAATGCTTTGAAAATAATAGTAAGCGGTAGCTCGTTTTTTCTTTCCACCCTTTTTTGGGAATAAATGTAAACTCGAGAGGATTGACTTGTCTCATCCCAGCAAGCATTGTATCTGAATCAGAAACTAACTGAAATGCAGAATCTGTAAATGACTCGATAGGCTTTGAAAATACAATGGACAAAAGTGGCCCGCCTTTGTTATCTTTGTTAATAGTTGTAGATAAAGGAGGTTTTTCCAAATATAGGTAAGTCGAATCAACTTCATTCAAAACTCGAAAGCTTACATTGGAATTGGGAGTTACCTGAAGATTGTTTGTTGAAATGTTTTTGATATTTAAGTCAACACGCCCATCGATCAACGTATCGTTTAAAATAAGTAAAAACCTTGATTTATCCTTAGAATCTGGAAAATAGCTTGGTGTTGCGCTTGTAGAATCGTGGCTAACAATTTTTATCTCTTCAAACTGTACATTGTTAAGAGGTTGATTGAAATACATCCAACCCCATCGCGCGCCTTTCCATTCTACATGAGTAAGTTTTATTTCAGGTACATCTCGTTTTACTAAAAATGGAACATTATTTATCACCCCATTTGATGGAAGATCGTAAACAATTTGCGGACCGATACCATACGCCATTCTTTTTGGATTCAATTTTAAGCCCGCTGCACTTTTTTCAACTGCAAGGGCAGTGTATTTTCCACGAGACAAAAAATTAAATGCGAAAAAACCTTTATCATTTGCTTCTGCAACATAAAGGGGCTTGGAGTTAAATAGGGTTGCTATTGAATCGTTATTTATTCTCCATAAGTGGACAGCATATTTTTCATCTCCAAACACCCTCCCTTTAATTTTTCCATCTTCAATGGTTGACCCTGTGCTAAATGCGATCTGTATTGACTCATTAATTGCAACATTTCTCTCATCTGTCAAATTTCGATTTATTGATATTATATAAGTTTGGTCAGATAATAATTTTTCGGGAAATTGTAGATGAATCTCATCATCCTTGTAAATTAAATCTAAAGATGATTCAAGCTCTGGAGAAACTGTTATAGCTGAGGCAATTGTTTTTTTATCAATGTATTCTGAAAATTTTAATACAACTTTGCCTCCAACGAACTGGGTAGTACCTGATTCTGGGATAGAACCAATGAACATGGGAGGTGTCTTGTCATCTGGCCCACCGCTTGGTGGAGCAATGGCTGCACAGGAATAGACAGCAAAAGCAATAGATAAACTAACGATTATGTAAAATGTTTTTGTAATAATTACTCTTTTCAAAAGTAAATTGAAATATTAATCAGAACACAAATTTACAGGATTTCTTAGTGAAAATATATTATAATCATCTTTCTAATGTCTGAATTGAAAAAACTGATTTATAAAGCGCAATGCATAGGCAATGTAGAACCTATTGAATATATGGTTCCTTATCCCAACTTAAGGGCTCTGATCGAAGGGCAAAATATTAAATACGGAGAAAAAATGGTTTATGCAGATCATGGATTAAGCTCAGACAAGATTTATCGAATGGCACAACAGGCTGCAAATTTTTTTGTTTCTCGTGGTGTAAAGCCCCACGAAAGAATACTAATTCAATCACTTTCATTTCCTGAATCTGAAGTTGCCATTCTTGGTGCTTGGACACTTGGATCTTCATTGGTTTTTACGGGAGATAATGATTACGATGGTGCAATCAAATCCACTAGCCCCAATTTAATTATTTCAAAAGAGATGGAGTTTTTGAAAAGGATTAAAAAGTTTTCAGATGAATTCACTCCAAAAATCAAAGCGTTTTTAGAAGACGAGGCTGTTGTTTTTTGGGAAAGTGGAAAAGGCGTGCGATTAAGTCACTACAATATTCTAGTTAATACAAATGGGGTGCAACACGCACTTGATATTTATGAAGACCATGCATTTAATATTGAGATTAAACCAAATTCGATACCTTGGGTGATTTTGAAAGTTGTGCTTCCTCTTTACAGTGGGGCACCAATCAGCAAAGATAAGGCCGATTTAACATTTGGAGAGATTGATGCTGATTATATCATCAAGCATGATTGGAACTCTATATCAGATTCTCTACCAAATGAATTGAATGTTTGCAACGAAAATAGTGGATTTATTAGCATAGGCAAAGAACCCATACATCTTACCGAAGTTGATAATCTTGACAACCCTTCATCCATCAATGGTCATTCCGTTATGATGGGGTATTTAAATGAGGCTGAAAACCAGAAAGCATTTAAAAAGGGGAAGCTCTTCATTAGATAAAAAACTTAATCAGGGCAAGTTCTCATGAGCATATTTTAACATTTTCTTTTGCATGCTCAGCCATCCAAGTCGCACTTCAATATTTACATACCTTACCCCCCATTTTAATGCAGCCCATGATAATGATCCGTCATCATTTTTAGGATAACTTTCCTGAAGTACAACATTGTAAGGTGACTTAGAGAGTATATTAAAGTCCTCACGGTTAGTACAAAGAAAAAAATCGCGAGGATTTTGATTATCCTTTATTGAAACAGTGTCGCTTTTAGAAACTTCTTGGTAAACATTATATCCTTTAAAATTATTATGAAGGGCGATCAAAAGCTCTCCATCAGAAGGAAATATTGTATTTAAAAAATTTTCTCTTTCTTGATCCATAGAATTTAGAACCCCTGACTTCTTTTTGTTCGTCCAGTTTGGATTATACTTATGGAGATTTTTTTTAGCACCCTCAGATGAAAATATTCTGTTTGGATCTATTAGTCCATCTTTAACTATGACCTCCCTGGTCTCATTCAGAATAAGAAAGGCTTTGCCCTCATTTCGATGCATGTGATCATCAAGCGCCATCTTTGCAGTTTTTTCATCACCATGAAGCCAAATGTAATGCCTGCCAGGTCTTCCTTTTTGTACAACTTGAAATGAAATTTCTCCGAACGAGATATTATCAGAAAGCACTAAAAATGATAAGAATAAAATTATTTTAAACATTACTTTGTTTAAAACTAAGAAGAATTACTTTGATATAGATATCATTAAATGAAAATGCAAGATTAGCCTGTAAATATAAGTAGAAAAAGCGTTGAAGCAGCCACCAAAGTTGGGGTGTAGCATTGTTGCATTCTCAATTTTCTAAACTCTCTTTTGTAAATGGTTTTATATGTTTTTTTTGATTTAAGGTCTAAGTCTTTATAAAATTTACCAGAAGGGTCGGGAACTCCCACGTTACCAATAATTGCTATACTCATTACCGGGAGAGTAATAAATGGAACTGGATTAATGCAGGCTCCGGTACCAACTAATGCATTATATAATTGATTATTCTTGACCCGCGCTTCTCTTCTTGCAATCGAATCAAGATTTTGAGTTTTGAATATATTATCTGTTGATGTGCTTCCATCAACTACTGTAGGACTAATAGATCTTCGACTAGACATTGGTACTCCACCAATTGTTATTTTTTCAATCTTAGCTCTATCAATTGATAGAGTGCCGGACGCTTGCGATTTTAAAATAATTTTTTCACGGTCTTGACTTACGAGCTTTCCTTGAATGATGGACCCTGTTTTGAGAACGATCTTAGCCGTCATCCCCCCTTTTTTAACCTCCAGGGACTCTCCAGTATTTGGGTCATATCTTTGTTCTATTTTCTCCCCTGTATTTGGATTATATTTTTTTTGATCAAGGGGTTCACCTGTTGCTGGGTCATACTGAACCTGAGCAGAAATACTTATACAAAAGAAAGTTAGAAATGCAGTTCCTTTAAACATCTTTAAAATTCAAAGAACTCCCAATAGAAATCAATGAAGGGCTGTTGAAAATGTACGCCGATTCTAAAATTATCAGTTGGTGCGTACAGCAATCCAAAATCAAAATCAAACATGCTTTTTTTGCCTTTTATTGAGTCAATTGATAATGGCGTTGAATCGTCTGAACCAATATAATCTTGGAATGCATCTCCAGCATCCATACTTCTATAGCCATTGTCGATCCAAGTTGATGCAACAAACTTAAGATCTTTTCTTAGATCATAGTCTAAACTTGCCCATATCCTATAAGGAATCTTATAATTCTCATCATCAAAGGTATAACCTGACTTTAAATAACCTTGTATATCATCTTGAAAAGCGTTTGAAATTTTCCCTCCAACTGTCCAACCAACTTTTCCACGACCAGTTGGATTTGTTCTGTGTGAAGTATACACCAAATACGCTTCAACATAAACAGGGTTTTCTTCAATATTGGGGTCCTTCATCACATCTTCTACTTCAAGGTTTACTAAATTAATAGTAGTGTCTGACTTGCCATTGACCTTAATAGCATGGGCATACTTTCCAATTGTGGATTTAACAGGATACGAACGATGAAATCCAAGGCCCACTGACATACTACTTTCTTTATCCGCTGATTTTGAATGCCTAAATCTTAACCTTGGATGGAGATTTAAATCTCCATTGAAATTCGAAGCATATTTTGTAGTTAACATAAATCTATCGGTTAATCCATAACCTAGAGACATTCCACTAATATAAAATGTATTAGGGGCCAATAAATTAGCAGTTGGATCTAGGAAAACTGAAAGCAGGCTTGCTTCTCCAATGTAGAAACGCTTTGTCATTTCTGTTTGCGGATCTCGTATGCCTCCATGGTACCTACTCATCTTTTCAATATTTCTTTTATGAATAACTGCATCTCCATATTGCGTTCGTATTGAAAACTCCTCTTCAGTCTCTTTTAAAACATGCCCAACAAATTTTTCACCTTTTTTATTTGTAATCTCTGCGGTCTCAGCTAAAAATTCATTTTTAGGGATTTTAAATTCTCCTGATTCGGTTTTTAAAGTGATAAGGTTATCATTCACACCGGTAATTTCACCTTCACTTATGGATCCATCTTTAAAATGAAATCTTTTTTTCATCCCTACTTCTAGGATACTTGCTGCAATCAAGTCCTTATTTTGGGCTGCGCTTTGTTGAGAATTCTGTTGAAAATTCTGAACTACGCTCCCCTGCGGTCTTATATAATCTAAAATTGAATTTTTTGATAAACTACCATCTTGAAAACCGCTAATTATATCTGCCCCCTCAGACTGAGTCAGTTGATATAGTGGTTTCTTGTATCGTTTTTTTAAATAATTGTCTAGATCTTTTGCTGATAGTCCGTTATCGCTTGATAAATTATTTATTGCTTTTTGCTGACCAAACAGAATGGTCTCTTGCTGAGCAAAAAGTTCTAAACTAGAACACAAAATAATAATTAAAAAACTGAGCTTAGTTTTTTTCATTTTTAAATTCCTTATACATTTTATAAATATTAAATTAAAAATTCTTTAAAAACAATAAAAAATAAATATAAAATTAATAAAGTTAATTAATAATTTAATTGATTCATTAAAAATTTATAAATAACTTGTTGTATGAATAAAGCGCAAAAGTTAATTAACCGTATCATGATGGATAATGGCCTTAGGCATAAATATCAAGTTGCTGAGTTTTTTGGCGTTACTCCTCAGGCCATAAGTACTTGGCTAACGAAAGGCGAAGTACCTTCAAAGCATCAGCTTAAAGTAAGAAACGATATTGAACAAACTGAGATACCCAATCAACAAGAGCCAACGATCGAGGACAGAAAAACAGTGATCGATTATCTAATTAATGAAAATGTTAGATTGAAAAATCAAATTGCCAGCCTCAAAACAGATCTTTATCGTTCAAAATCTAAAGATAGTGACGATTTGATCTCAAAACTCAATTCGAAGTCTTTAGTCTTAAAAGGCAGGGTTTCAGATGGAGTGATAACAGATATTGAAGGCGATTGGTACGGATTACTGGGATACCACGAGTCAGATCTTGTAAATCACACATACAATGAGGGGTTCATTCACAAAGACGATACATTTAAAATTCAACAAAATCAGGCAAATCTTTTACGATCAACTGGATTAAAAGAATCAAGGTTTAGCACAATAAGAAGATGGAAACATAAAAAAACGGGTCATTATATAATGCTTTGCATGGTATGGTACGTTGATATTGAAAATGATGGGGTTGAAATTATTGCTAAACCGATTGACCATCAAATTCAAGACAACCTATTTTCGAACTAAAATTATGATTAATTTATTTAAAAAATTAAGATTATTAACATCAACATGGGCCATTTTGCTGATGAATCTTATATTTGCTCAAGAGGAAGAGGTAAGGACTCCGCTATGGATAGAAAAAGGCGACATAATTATTTCGATTAAGCCAAATGCAACTATGTCTATCAAAGAACCCGAGAGCAATGCTGAAAAAATTATAAAATATATTGATGTAGATCATGGAAAAAGAGAGATATACTATAAGGTCTCAGGCCAATCAAATATTTTTACTCAAAAGTTTGACAATATTGAACAGATAAAACCCTTAAGAAAAGGCGTACCTTACGCCGTAAAGGTTGTTGCGCTCTCAGGTGTTATGGGGGCAGGCTTAGGCTATTATACTGCTACCGGAAATAATTCTGATGAAAGTGATTCGGAAAAAATTTTTCAGTCATCCTTTGCTACTGCGATAATAAGTGGATTTCTTGGAAGCTATCTTCTATCTGAAAAGAGGTCATATATAAGTTCTTTTGTTTACATTGAAGATGATGGAGAAGTCGCAAAAAAACTACCTGAGATTATTCTCCTAGGGGAGGATAATTGGATAATAATTGAATGAAAATTCTATCCAAATTCCTTGCTATTAATTTCTTTCTAATATCACCTCTTATATCTGACACTATAATATTTAACGATGGTCAAATGCTAAAAGGAAAGTTAATAAAGGTTACAAAAGAGCATCCACATGATCCAAAGACAGGAGCAAAGCAAGAGGTCCTCTTTAAAGTAGAAAAATATAATTTGAACAGCGTTCCAAAAGACTTTATAATAAATAAAAGTGTCGATAATGTGTTTAGGTTCAATGTAAATAGTGTATATAAAATTGAAGATGAATATGGGATGCTAATTTATTCATCAAACAAAAAGTTAGCTGCTAGCGCAGGAATTGGAAAAGTAAATCCAGAAACCGGAAATACATTAGAAATAGTTCCAACTCATTTAATTATGAAAAAGAACGAAAAAATTAATGAGATATATCAAGGTTCTGAAATTAGCCTATATTTCTACAACCCAGTTAAGGTATTATATAGTAATAATGCACCTGGCGCAATTATTGGTGGCGCATTAACACATGGAGTTGGTGGATTACTGTTAGGGGCTGCTGCTAGTGCAATACCAACTAGGATACTTAAAGAAGTTAAATATCAGGGTATTGGATTAGACTCCGTTTCACAAAAATATTTTGTCAAAACAAATGCGGGTGCTTTTGAAATTACAAATATTCGAAAGGTGGAATACGTAACCGATCGACAGAATAGGGCAATAGAAGGATTTCTAATTTATGGAGGAATTTCTTTAGCTACAGGGAGCTTGCTTATGCTAGCAGACCCTGGTGCTAATACTGCAAATGGGGGTCCTGGAATATTGGGAGCTTTATTAGTTATTGCTTCTCCTTTTGCTGGTGTTTACGGAGCAATGGAAAATTGGAGTGTACCCGCAATGAAAGGTTTTGACATTTATAAAGGTGCTTGGGAGTTTGACATAGATTCTATGGCCCTTAAGAGTAAAGTAATGGAACAAAATTAATTTTATCTAAGTTTAAAGAATAAAAGGATAATCATTATGAAAAATTATAATTCTATACTAGTTGCTTTGCTTCTTGTTGTGGGATGCAGTAATGCTCCTAGAGAAACAACATCAAAGCTAACTCTTGGTCTTGCTCAATCCACCGTTACAAAAGGAGCAAATCAATCCGAAATTATCAAAGTTTTAGGTGCTCCTAATATCATATCAAAAGATAAATCAGGTAACGAAACTTGGACTTACGATCGTATTTCAAGGGATGCTCAATCAAATAGTAGGTCAGGTGCTGGTTTTGGAGCATTGTTTGGCTGGGTTTTTGCCGGTGGCAGCAGCTCATCATCATCTAGCACGTCGAATAAATCACTGACTGTTATAATTACATTCGATGATAATAAAAACGTAATAGATTATGCTTATCAAAGTTTAGAATTCTAAATGCTAACAAGATTAATACGTCCACAAACTACCCATGGAAAATCCTCATATTGTATTTTAATTGGATATTTGGTCCTTGGACTTTCAGGATGTAGTACTCCCCCTAGAACCGAAAAACCTCCGACATCTGTCGCCAGAGCTATGGAGACAAGGTCTTTTCCTGGAGATTTAAAAACAGTTTTAAAGGCCTCAATTAACTCTCTTCAGGATATGGACTATACAATTGAGGTGTTGAATTCCGATGTTGGCTTAATTACCGCCAGTAGAACTACAGAGAACAAAAAAGCAAGACTAGCAAGTGAAACACCTCAAGATGGAATGACGGATTCTGAAAAAGCGTGTTTGGCAATTGGAGCTGTTGCAATTATTGCCGTTGTTGCTGCAATAATTTTTGACGGAGATGAGGATGACGATGATCGTCCTAGACGCCGTGGCGGTAATAGTATATATACTGGAGGTAGTAATGATGATGGACCAGATGGGCCTATGATCTATCGTTATAAAGTTACAATAAATCTCACAGAACTAAATGAATTGGAAACAAATGTACGTGTAAGTGCTAGTGGAGAAGTTGAGCAAGACGGAAAGATTCTTTCCACTGGAGGAGTACACGAACCTGAATTTTTTCAGAAATTTTTTGCCGGTATGAACCAAGGTCAATTTCTTGATCAAAACCAACCTATCAAGTCGAATTAACTAACTAATTCACAACTCAGACAAGACATCTTTTGCGTGGGTTTTTGTAGTGACTTTTGAAAATACTCTCTCAATGACACGATCTTCATTAATAATAAAAGTGCACCTGTAAATTCCTTCGTATTCTCTTCCGTACATTTTTTTAATCCCCCAAGCACCATAGGATTTTAATACATCTTTATTCTCATCAGATAAGATGGGGTAATCAAAATTCTGTTTATCGCAAAAGTTTTTTTGTTTTTGAACAGAGTCAGCGCTCATGCCAATAATAGCGATATTTTTTTGTTTAAAGTTTTGAAATTCATCACGGAATCCCTGCCCTTCGACTGTTCATCCAGATGTACTAGCTTTAGGAAAAATCCATAATACTACTTTTTTACCTGAAAAATCATCAAGTGTAACATTCTCCCCGTTTTGGTTAGGTAGAGAAAAATTGGGTGCTTCGTCACCTACTTTTAACATACATACTCCATTTATTTAAAATTCACTTTTGACCAACGCATTCTATCATCGTTGTTTGTTATCATTTCATTCACAACTTTTAAGCCTTTTTTCTGACCGTTCCATACCAAAGTGTTTTTTGCTTCCGTATAATGAACCCATTTAAAATCAACGTGCTCATCCGATAAAATTACATCTTTTGAGTCTACCTCAATACCAAAAACTGGAACAAGGTTGACTCTATCTTCTTTTGTTTCATAAAACCTACTAACATGATCAGCGATAAAAATATTCAAGGGGTCAAGGCCGGTTTCTTCTTTCAGCTCTCTGATAGCTGTTTGCCAGGCCGCTTCATTGTTTTCAATCTTACCTGCAACACCCTGCCATAGATGTTCATAAATTTTGTTCTTATTGCGCTTTAAAATTAAAAATTCTGGAACATCATGAATTAAATTATAAACGTAACAATCAACCACTCTTACTTTGATTTTTGACAATTGATATCCTATTGATTTTGAGTTTTCTATCGTACCAAAATAAATTTCTGGGTACTATATTTTGATCCTAATTGAAATCGTATAAAATATACTCCAGATGGAGCACGTTTATCACTATCAGTTTTACCATTCCATGAAATTTTTTCTTCGCTAAAGCCTGGGGTAAGACTTCTCACTAACATACCAGCTGAATTGATAATTTCAATTTTTTCTAATTTTTGGACTTTTAATTTTAAACTAAATTTAAAATTGACAATTCCTTTTGATGGATTTGGATATATTAAAATTTCAGATGAGCTCGGTTCAACTACTGTTGAATCTGACACCGAAATATCATCACTATTCAAAGGTAAAATCTTAAATTCATTATAACTGTAGTGCACTATTCCTGCTACACGGCTTAGAATAGTTCCTATTTTTAAATCAGGCCAATTACCTCTATAAAGGTATTGGTCGATTATAATTTGATTACCAAGTGAATCCGAAGCAAAAAATTGATTTTTGTCATTCAAGCCGCTAGAAACAGTAATGTCTTCAATGGATACGAGCATCCCCTCATATTTTTCTCCATCGTAGTTACATCCACCAGACAATGCTTTTGCATCGATAGTCACTGGATCGACAATATTATTTGATGACAAAATGGTCGTACTCGAAATATTAGCAAGCTCTGTTAGGCCAAAATATTCTTTTACATCTGCATTCAAAATAATATTACTGCCAACGGGAGGTGGTTCGTATCCCCTGTTTATGTAAACAAAAATACCTGCCCACTCAGACTTAGAAGGATCTTGTATAAAAAAGTTTGGATACTCTTCGTCCGGTCTTATTGCAGTGACAATTCCTTCAACCTCAAGTTTTTGGCCGATGAATTTTGATGGATAACAATCATCTCCTAAGCCTTTTTCAGAAGATTGTTGAATTACAAATGGGGTAAATCCGCTGGTTATCGGAATTCTTATATTTATCTGATCAGTTCCAATCTCTCCCTCGTTATCAGTTACGATAAGCTGAAAAGATATGGTAGTCGTTATGACTACCTCTGGAACAGTGAAGCTTGCGATAGCACTATTAGAGTTAACAATTGAAATACTTGGACCGGATAGCTGCTTCCATTCATAAGAAGAAATAGACCCATTCGGATCATAGCTTTTTGAGGCATCTAGAGTTATGCTTTCTCCAATTTTAGCATCTCTATCCTCACCTGCATGGGCAACAGGGCTTGTAGAAGCTTTTGAAGTATATTGTATTTTAGCCACAACTGGATAATGGTCTGATGCGTAGTAAATAGATTCTATCACCTCATTAGGTGCAGACAAATTAGACCCCTCAATCACAGAGCGATTAAAATGATTTCCATCATTACCAATAACACGATAAGAGTTTTCAAGAAATTTTAAATTGGGATCCGTCTTTGTAAAATGATCGGAAAATAATATAAAGTCGAAACGATCATCTAAACCACCCGTTGACCCGCCATCCCCTATTTGGTCTGTACGGGTTGACTGAGTAAACTTTAAGACATTTGAATTATCATCTCGAACCCAACCTCCAATTGGGTCTTCAAGGTCTACATACATACTGTCAACTAACAATTTATAGGCTTGTTCATTTGGACTGTAAAGATTTAAGTCACCTGCTAAGATATATCTAAAATCCTTATCTTGTTGACTTATATAAAGTTGTAACTGCTTGACTTCTTCCCATCTTCTATTCTCGTTGCTTGTTCCTGTGCTTGCCTTTAAATGGGCTGAAAACACTGTAAACTCCGAAACTGTTGCTGCAGAATTTTTTACTGCGAAGCGAAAACCGCTAATATCTCTTAACGAAGTTGGAATTGATTTATTTGAAATAAGATCTAACTTGGTGTTTTTAAAAATGACTCCGTTCTCCATATCTCTCGAATTGGTAAGTGGTCCAGCAGAGTAATCTTGAGTGCTTTTATTGAAAACCTCTTTCAATAAAAGCTCTAAACCACCTTCATCTTCAAGCTCTTGAAAGGCGACAATATCTGGATTAACATAATTAATTACTTTTTCAAAATATTGAGTTCTTGATCTGTCATTTTCGCTAAAACGTAGAGCGTTGTACGACATTATGGTTAATGTATCTTGACCAAAAGAAAGGGTAACAAGAAAAATGTATAAAAAAGATTTAAAGAATTTTGTAATTATCAATCCACTACCTGGGAAAGAAATTTAAAATTAAACCCTTGCTCGACTAAAAGAGGTATCTTTTTTTGAAGGACTTTTAAAGTATTACCTTTGACATGGCCGATGCCTATTGCCATCCCTTTTTTCTCCGAAATTCGAACAAGCTCGTCGACTTGATTTGAGATTTTTTCAACACTTAAATCGTTGTCTAAAAAAACATGTCTTCTTGCAGTAAGAACGCCAACAGAGCGCATGGTGCTCTCGCCAACTGTTTTTGAAGAGGTTCTGCTATCTAGAAAAAATTTGTCTTTATTTTTTAAAACAGATGCAACCACTGCCATAACTTTTCCATCTGCTGTAGCTTTAGATCCCTGATGATTGTTAATTCCAAGAGCTTCTGGAATTTCTTTCAGTGCTTCGTTTAAGCGCCATTCAATTTCTTGACTAGTCATGCCTACTTTTAATTTAAATTCGTCCTCTCCTAAAGAAGCTGTTGAAGATTGCATAGGCATATGAATTATAACTTCCTTTCCAGCACTTACAGCTTTCTTGGCAACTGGAGAGCTTTGTTTGTGTCCTGGTAATACTGCGCAAGTAATCGGAATGGGTAAGTTTAAAAAACCATCCGAAATTGCATCGTTCCTATAGCCGAAATCATCAATCACAAGAACTATAGAATTAATTTCTTCTTTGTCAATAATCAGCGCGCTATCTTGAACGGCAAATTCTTCGATTTCCTCTATCGTATCCTGAGGAGCGCGAATTGCCAAATCAAGTTTTCTAAGCGCTGAGTAGTTACTCATAATCAGGATAGCTATTGTGACAGATAGTACCCATATAATTTTTTTATATCTGACTATTTTGTCTGTCATGGCAATCTAAAAGATATATCAATGATTTGAGGAAATCCAATATTTTGATCTCCATACTGAAAACCATAGGAAAAAGAATATGCCCCAAGATTGATTCCAATACCACATGAAAGGATTTTTGAATTTTGATTTATCATTGCAGAAGCTCCAAAAAATATATTTTCAAGCTTAAAATTTGAACCCAGAGAATAAATTGGCTTATCAACCAACTCGTTGGCTTCAAATGAAAAAAAGATGTCACCGCCTTTCAATTCATACATTGCCGTGCCGATAAGTCTAGTAGGAAGGATCGGCCGCTCATTTCTAAGAGGATTCATTCTTCCTAGATTCAAAACTGATCCAGCTATGGTGAATTTTTTACTTGCTTGCCATGATATGCCAAAATCTAATGCATAACCTGAACTAGAATCTTGATATAATTGCATAGATATCATTTGCAGCGCAAGTCCAGAGTTAATGTTTCCATTGGTAAAACTAGTTACGACTTTGCTTGAAACTCCATAAGCTCCGTAATACCCAATAGGCTCTGAAGAAGGTGTACTTCCTCTTAATTCAATATCATTTATTCCAACATATCTAATTTTTAATCCAGCACTATTTAATCTGAATTTTCCTTGCCATTTAAAAGAAAGATTTTCTGTTTCACCAAACCATTTACCATAAGCAAATGAAAGCTCATCAGATTTACCTTTGGAATTCAAAAATGCAGGATTTCGCCATGGTGATCGAAACCTTATAAGCTCATTGGCAGATGAAGGAATCGATAAAAACTGCAGGCCCGCACTTATCCCTTGCGAAAAAAACATGATCAGTAGGAAAAACTTAAAAAGAAAATGCATAAGTGAATACATGAGAGATTCCTGCAGCTCCTTCTAGAGCGAAAGAATAGTCAAGCCTACTATCCAAATCTTCAAAAAGAGACCAATCAAGACCAAGACCAACTCCAACTCGACCGTTTCCAAAGCCGCCTCTTAAATAATAATGCTCGAGATATTGGTATTCAACACCTATGCGCGCAACATAACCTACTATACTGCTACCACTCATAGCCACACCTGCATCAGCGGTAACATATGTATTGTTATAATTAAATGTGGACCCAAATCTATAAAGTGTTGGGAATTGCTCAATGTATACTTTTCCTCTTTCATAAATTTTATCTGTTTTCCACTGATATCTTGAATTTAAATCTTGAATCATTAAACCATAATTAGCGCCTGACGCAGTTTTAATAAAAATACCAAAATCCATACCTACCCCTTTTCCTGTGAGATCCATTGTGTTTACAGGTAATTGATGCCTTAGAACTTTTACATTTAACCCAACTGATAGCCAAGGTAACATTGTTTGCGCAAAAGAGAGCATATAGGAATTTTCAGATGTAGAAAGATTTTTAGTATGCTGGCCAGCTAAATTTCTTCCATCTATTTGATCAACACCTGCCCCAATCCATGAAACTCCGATCGAAGCTGAAGGTGGTAATGGCATGGAAAAATTAGCTGCCATTAACTGTCTGTCCAGCATTAAAAAATGATTACTAAACCCTGCGTGTGATTTTTTTAGATGAACAAGTGTTGCTGGGTTATGGTAAGCTGCAAAACCCTCATCTATTTCAGCGGTAAATGAACTACCCATGGCAACTGCCCTCGCAGATGTCCCCATGCGTAAAAAACCACCTGCAAAGGACCCAAGCTTTTGTGCAAAACAAAAGCCTGTTAATAAAAAAATAAATACTGTGAGTGTGATTTTATTCTTCATTTGACCACAATTAGTTTTATCCATTCTACTTTTTCGTCGTACTCAAGCCTTATAAAATAGACACCATTATCAACTATTCTTCCACTATCATCCTTACCATCCCATTTGAACGAACCTGTGTTCGTTTGACGTCTGTCGAATTGCTTAGAAGATACTTTTTCCATTGCAAAATTGAAGATGTCCATTTTTACAACAAACGAAATCTTTACGCTCAGATTGATATGGACATATCCACTTCCATTTAATTGATTGTGCTCATATGGTGAAAAAGGGTTTGGGTATGCGTAAGCTTTTTTTGGATCATAATCAGCCCGGTATATCTGCCAATTGCTACCAGAAGTATTCATTGCACGCGCGAGTCCATCCCAAGAGCTGATCCAAATTGTGGCTTTATCTTTAGTTGAATAAAAAGGTCTTTTATCATAAGATACAGCAACAACCTCATCGCTTAAGATTTCATCGATACGATAGGTACCAGTTGAACCAATTTCTAAAACTTGTTTTGCAGATTTATATTTTGCCCAAGGCTTGGCTATGTCAGCTGGATCATCAATAATTGTTTTCCAAAGACCGGTTTTTGTTGCAACCAAAACTACCGAGTCAGATGCGGTTATATTGTAAGCTCTCTCACCTAAAAGAGTTGGGCTCCATGTATCTCCTCCATCAATAGAGTAGCTTACACCATTAGATTCTCCGGTTTCCGCAAGAACCGTTGCGGCCCAAATTATTGTATATCCTTTATATTTTTGAATTGCTAAGTCCACTACAAATCCTCCTGTGATTCCATCTGCTAATGGAGTGTAATGTGTCCAGTCAATACATCCATATGCTCCAACGAGACCTCTGTTAATACCGTTTGCTGTTCCAACCCAAATAGTGTCAGAATAACTAACAACTGAAAATGCCTTATGATTATGATTTCCGCCATCGTTTGGATCACGAGGATTAAGATAAAAATCTTTTAAGATACTTCCGCTAGATGTTGTTACATAACTTGATTCATCGCAAGTATTTAAAACTTGATCACTGTCTTGTGGCAGGGGTATCCTTTGCCATATTTTTGTACTAGTATTATACCTTCTTAGTCCACCAGCCCAACTAGTGATGTAAATATCGTTACCATTGATAGAAGCATCATAAGTAACATTTGCTTCTTTTACAGTAATAGGAAGGCCCCGAAAAAAACGCTTTGCAAATGGAGATAATGAGTCAGCGTCTGTATCAGTTAATTGGTCAAAGTATGTCCAACTCGTTGAATTACCAGTTGAGTTTGAAGAATATATAAGCCCATTTCCAATTGTTATGTTTTCGCCACTTTTTGCAAATGCTGCAAACAAAGAATTACCCTCAACAGCTAGCGCTGAAACTGCGCCATCAGGTGTAGATGTAGATGCTTGGCCCTCACTAATGTCTATACTTGAGCTTAGTGTGTACAATGACGAAGTATCTCTTAATACCGCAAGACCTGATCCCGTACCAATCCACAATAATGTATCAGATTGGGGAACAATATCACCAATTGTATTAGTTTTCAAACCGCGGTATGCGCTGCTATCAAAGTTTGCATTTTGCATTTTATACAACATTGGAAACATATCTTGTCCAATTACAAACGAAGAAAATAGTAAAATGATTGCAAATTTCTTCATTTGACTACTATTGTTCTTTTGACTGTATCGCTGTAAGCATTTGATTTATCTTGCGCTTCAAACGTCCATTGATACGTACCAACAAGAGCGTTTTCTGATATTGAAATCGTTCGTGAAAATGTTCCATCTCCTTTTTGAAGATCACCATTACCGTTTGGTCCAGATCCATCATCAAGCAATAAAATCGGATTGCCATTATTCATGAGTGAGTCTAAGCCAACATGATATGAACGAAAAAATACCCTTTTAATATCATCTAAACCATTTGCGTCGGACGCATTTGCTGAGACAGTAAACTTGATCGTATTTACAATATTAGGGTCTGCGTTCGAAGATGGTCTATCTACACTTTGAGGTAAGGTAATCGATCCTATCCTAGGATGGATATTACCTAAAATAAAAAATTCAACATCCGACTTCATCAATCTTCCATTGTACATACTCTGCACAGACAAAAAAACAGAATCCTTTGCACTCTTTGGTATCACGTTTGAAATAACAGAGCTTGAATTCTTAATTTTTCTAGAAAAAATATTATCATTAGCTATGATATCGCCTTCTAATTCATCATCATACAATCTTAATGTGTCATTTTTATTGCTTGCACTAATACCATTCCAAAGAACCTCTACTGAGTCTAAAGATGAATTCATATACCGCTGACTAACTTTAGCAGATATAAAAAGTTTATCTGAGCCTTGCAAATAATCAAAATTAATTTCACTTACAGGAAAAGGTTCAACAACCGACGTTGGCTCCTCGCAACTAGCTATCAAAAAGAATATGGAAAATATTAAATATGTATTCTTCATTTTATTTCCCATTGGAATTGTAAATATGGTTTACCAACAACGTTCCAACTTGACGCATGCCTTCGGGAGAACAGTTTTCAACAATGTCATTATGGGTATGGTGGTAATTCACTCGATCATTTGGATAGTCAAAATCAATGATGTTTATTGCGGGAATTCCAGCTATTTCATATAACGGAACGTGGTCATCAAAAACAGCGTGCTTGGCTTGTTTTTTGAAAGCCTTAAGTCCCAATTTTTCTGATAATTCCCACAGATCCATCACTAGAGACGCATTCTGCTGATACGAAATACGTTCTATGAAAAATTCAGGCTGTCTATCTGCTATCATATCAATATTTATTGAATATTCTGGGTAAGGTATTGGCAAATTTCGAGCAAAATACTGTGAACCGATGCAATAGGTCCAGTTATCACCTGGAACACCATAATCTTCCGCGTCAAATAAAACTAAGTTTACTCCAAAAGGAGGTGGTCTTTTACTGAGTATATTTGCCAATTCTATTATTACAGCTACTCCACTCGCTCCATCATTTGCGCCAATGATTGGAGAATTTCTTCGCATGATACTAGTACTATTTTCAGCCCACGGCCTAGTATCCCAATGTGCTGAAATCACAATTTGTTTAGGCGATTCTGTATTGAATCGTGCGATAACATTATTCATTTCTACCTCGACACCAGTTCTAGGCATTTTGTCTTTGAAAGGTTGTGAGTAAGCTGTGTCCGCAAGACTTTTAAAACTAGATAGATAGTAATCAAAAGCCTTCTTATGGCCAGCCGATCCAGGGTCTCTAGGACCAAAATCACATTGTTTTACTAGATAATTAAATGCATTATCACCGCTAAAAATTGGTGCTTTTGACTGACATCCCGCTATGGCGATCAAGTATAGCACTGATATAAAATTTAAATTTTTCATCATCCTCTTATTGCCAAGTTAACATCAAATCCAAAATCTCGGTCTACTTTTTTACCCGTATGTTTTGAATCATTTTCTCTGTATTCCCAAACCATACTTCCGCTAACTGATTTTGAAAATGAATAAGTTAAACGAAAGCCCGATTTCCAGCTTGTCGTAAATGTCGTCTCAGCGAACTTTACCGCCTCCTGAGCTTTTTGTAGAGTTCTATTTTTATTCATATCAAAGTTAAAGGTAAAATTAACCTGATTATTAATTTTATAATTATCAAAAAATGGTATTGGAATGTTAAATCCTCCTTTGTGAGCATAATTTGCGGATACAAGATATGATTGATCATTGAAGATTTTCTGGCCACCATTCGCAGTGATTTCTTTAGACATTGTACGATTATGTCTCATGTTAATCGAAACACCCTTTTTTAATGCAATTGTTGCACCCAATAAGGGTGAAAAATTCATATTCACTCGAGAAGTCCTTTGATTATCCCTATAGGAAGAAATAAAATCATCAATTGCAAAAAATGAGATTGGTGGTCCCGAAAATTGATCAAATTGCCAGGATCTACTTTCCTTTCCTGTAGTTGCATGATCAAAACTTAGAGAGTTAACATACTTACTTAAAAATTTATTCCTCTCAAGTCCAGTAAGTCTCACAGACCAACCAAGAAATGGAAACCCATTTTCAAGATACTGTCCATAAGATAAATAATCTCTAGAAACAGATCTTTGCTCTAATCCCGATCCTCTTAAATTGCTTGAAACATTTTGTGCATAATTAAATGCAACATTTATCATTCTGGTTAGTGTTACTCCAGATCGAATTGAAAAGTCTCTCTTACGGTCAAAGTTTCCTGTGTTTGAGCCTACTTGACCTGAATGCTCTTGACCATGATCTTTCTCAAATCCCAATCGATATGCAAATGGAGTATCACCTAAAACTCCTAAACCAGTTTTATTAAAATTTTCATTATATGATATATTAATTGGGCTAAACTTTTTTGTAAAACCGTGCATGGTATTAAGGATTTTATTCTCTTTTTCCTTTGTTACTTTTTTAGGTTTTATTTCTTCCGTTTCTTCATACGAATCATCAAATACTGCATCTTTGTCTGAGGCATTTTTTCCAGGTATTCGTCTTCTAGAACGTGAGACCGTATTCCTAGTTGGAGTTCGTGCAGGAGCGCTTCTTGCTGTTGATGGTTTGTAAAAAATTTCAACTAATCGCGTTGGCGATAATGTTACGCCTGATGATAATCTAATCTGGCTAGATATATTCGAACCCTCGATGTTTTTATCCCTGGATTTATTCCATCTATAGTTAGAAGAATAACTAAAGGATGGTTTGAGCCAATCAAAAATAACGGGTGAAAAAGATGAATTAAAATTTTCATTAATATCTGAAATGAACCCAACATCGCCCTTTATGATAGAATTTAACTGATAACCTCTCGACTCTGCCATATTACTGTTAATGGATCTACTATATTTCGTAGATATCATTTCAGTGAGCTTATAGTCCATTGTGTAGGCTTGACTAAGTCCAAAATTATAGTCATCAGGTGATTTTTGTCCTTTTCTTGGAGTTCGTTGAGATAACTGTTCATTGTAATTTACAGTTGCGTTCAATGCGCTAGGCGTATAATACAAATGCGTACCCCCCAACTTTTCTCCTAACCACGGAACCGATGACATCCACTTCAAGGGCATTACATAATTATTTCTTCCAAAAGGCAAAGCATAGCTTAATCCGCCTGAATAAGATTCGTTTAAGATTTCTTTTTGAATTTCATTCGATGCTAGTCTCCTGTTCATACTAAACCTGGTTTTAATTTTATCCAAAGTATAGCTGATAATTTTGTTATCTGATTTTGAGGTTTTTGAAGCAGATATATTCATACTCAAAGAGTTATTGATATTTAAAATTGAATCTGGTGGAGCTGACTGGTCAACGAGAACATCCTGACCTGGTAAGTATTTTGGCTTATTAATCGCTTGAGCAAAACTTGTTGAAATCGGTACTTTTATTCCCCAATCAGAGGGCATAAGCTTATCTAAATTAAATCCTGCATTAATATTTAAACTTTCGTTCGAACGATTGGACCCTAATCTTTTTTGTAGCGTATGAAAGTCAGCGTCCTGTCGTCTATAAGCAAATGACGTATTTACTAAGTCCGCAACATTAAACCGGCTTTGCAATCTCATAGATACCCCTTTATCTCTCTTTACGCCGCTCAATCTTAATTCATCAAGCCACACTTCTCCTGATATTGGTATTCCAGATAGATTTTTTACGCCCACAATAAAGTACTGAATCCTGTTGAGAGAGGGCTGACCTTTTATTTTGATAGCTTTCCCAGTTTTAACTCCAAGTTCATCCGTAAATAGATATTCTTTAAAATTCGTGGAGTCCTTAAAAATATCCGATGAGTTATATTTTTTTATTGACGTTGAGTCTTGAAGCTTTAAGCTGGTTAACCACTTCAGATCAAGATCAATTGAATTCCTATTTAATGACTCGTCCCATCCATCATAAACTAGCTGCGATATTTCATAATAATTTTCTCCAAACCCAAAACGCATAAACATTTCTACGTCCGACTTTTCGTTCGTAATCCATGAACTTGATCCATGTACATACATTTTCATCCGATCATAGGATAAATAACTTTGTGCACGGTCACCACTTAAAGACATAAGTGTTTTCATTGCAGCACCGCTTGAGTTGGGGGGCAAATCATTAAATTTCATCACCAGAGACTGTTCTTTAGATCGAATCTGATTTATCCTATCAAATTCTCCTTGAACTCCCTGTGGAGGTTTATAGTTTGCATTATCATCCGTGTTGATAACTGAAATCGCAAAGAGTGAATCTGCATTTTCTTTGCTATAAACTTCAGATGTGTCAGAGGCAATACCGAGCTCTTGCCATTCATTTCCTACCAATTCAATCTTTGCTACATAAATCGTTGTGGTTTTATCAGCATCACTCAATCTTAAGCGCAAGTGATGGATATTGTCCCAAGATTTTTCTTTTAAATTATTTGTTGCATCAAAATCTACGAGAGGTATCCTGTACAATTTCCACCCAGTTAATTCCCCGTTTTTGGTTTTCGTCTGACCTGCCAAATATGTTGTATCTGACAAAGAAAAAGATTTGGTAAAATAATCATTTGTTCGATCCAAAAATCCTGTTCTATCTAAATCTTCAGTATCTGGATACCTTCCTGCGTCTAAAGCATTGTTTTCAGTTCCATTGATTTTGGTATAATCATTGCTTCCTTCTACATACTCCCAATTGTCATCGTTTGGGTCATCAGGTAAAATATCATCATTGGCATTGATTAATATTTCTTCACCCAAACCTAAATAATCTACATATGATATTCCTGAAGGATCTAAACATCCTCCCCAACCGTTCTCATAATCATCTCCACAACCATCAAGACCAACATCCTCATCATCATCTAAAATACCATCTCCTATTAACCCCCCAACTGGAATGTCTTCAGTATTTAGTATGCCGTTTCCATCTCTATCTTCGCTTATCTGACCAAGATCCACAGAAACAGTAGCACCTTCGCCTTGCATCCAAATTTCAAAGAATTTTGTTTGGGTTTGATCGTAATCTCCTGAATGAAAGGGTGTTATTATGCCGCTCCATAGCGAGTCATTTGGAATATCCTCTTGGTGGGATTTCTTATTATACCTTAAAACTAAGATATCTGTCGTTTCGTTCTGTGCTTGAATTGAAGTTGATAGATTGGGCCAAATATCTTTTGTACGGATCTGTGCAAAAGGGTTAAACCATCTTAGCTTAGCCCTTTTATACTGAGGTAACTGCGCACCAGTTAATATGTCAATTGGAGCAGAAGCTTCTCTCCAAAATCGACGCAATATAGGAATGGACGTTGTTCTTTTAGACCCCTCAAAATCATCAATAAAGGCTACTCCATTTGGATCCCCAGTTGCGCTGTTATTAATTGGATTTGGATTGGGTAATATTTGCGCAAATTCGCCCTCAAAAGAGATTCCTGACTGTTTATCCGTATCAATAAAAGGCAATTTATCTAAAGATCGTGTTACAAAAGGAAGGTCTTGTTTAAGCCTTCCATTCACTCCAAACATGAAATTTCGCATTGGCTCATAACCAACCTCGACCTTTTCATTCATAATAGATTGATTATAGTAAAGTGCAGTACCTCCTATAAACGAGTTTTCACCAAAATCCATTTGGGATCTAACCCCCAATATAGTTTTCTTGTCAAAATTAACAAACTGATGTCTGTCATATGTTACATTGAGTTCAGCATTTGGATCGATATTATCGGATAGAACAATTGTACCGCTAAAATAATCAACCTGATAATCTATACCTCTCTTAAGTGGAACACCCCCTCTCGAAACCTGCTCACTTCCTTCCACAATCATAAAGCCAAGATTTATAGTAGAGCTTTGATTTGAATAGTCTACTTCGATGGTGAATCTACTATCATTAGTTATTTGTGTTCTTTGTGTTGAAAAATACATCTTTCCTTCGCCAAGCGCCCCTTTAAGATCCTCTGTTTTATTGCCATCTGAAATCGTATCTGCTGCAAATGGATGAAATGATGGAAAGAATATTTCTCCGTTTACAAGGTTTATTATATTTGGATTTGTTAAGTCAATTTTTTGATCAGCAACACGTAAACCGCTTTCATTCAAACTATCTAAACCAAACAAAGTGATATAAGGATTGCCCTTTTCATCTAAGTGGCTTGGAACAGTAAGGCGATCGTTCACAATTCTCAAATCAAATCCTTCTTTGTTGATGTTGTTTGTACCAAGGTAGTATACATTCTTAAACATCAGTGGCCATACTGGATGACTGGGGTTAAGATTCCGGGGCTTAAGCATTTTTAACTTTAAAGCCTCATTGGTTTGAGAAATTCCCTCACCAATTACATAAAGCGTATCTCCGGAAATACGATCTGCTATTACATAAGTACAGCCAATGACTTCATCCGTTGCTTTTTGACGTAAGCGTATAAACCCAAGGTCTTCGCTTAGTGTATAATCTTGACCCTGCTCTAACCTCTTAAAATTTCCCGTTTGATCGTTACTCTCTTCAGGAGAATCCAGACTAGCATAAGCAGTTCCTGGATTTGTTTCTGAATTTGTAGACTGATCAAGTTGATACAGCTCAAAATTCCTGATGACAATATTACCAATTTGATGCAGCCCCTCTTTAAGTGGATAAAATGGAGGGATCAGAATAGCTGCTCCACCAAGTGTAGTCTGAGCTCCGTTTCTAAACCATTCATGCACAAAGAAATATTGATTTTTTACATAGTTATAATCTTTTATTTCCTGAGTCTGCGATTCGCTTGTCCCTTTATATTGCTCAGATTTTTTCTCTGTGTTTACTACCGATGCGATAGCCGTTACATCCATAGGCCCAAATTTAGACGTTGTTTTTACTCCGAAAAGTCCTTGATGGTTGGCAGAACCCATTAAAGATTGAGACCCTGGTAATGCTAAGGAAACATTTCCTGCATCAACCGATTGGATAATATCATCCTCTTTGCCTTTATAATTAATTCGAATGTTGTTTTCCCAATTAAAATCACGCTCGGAGTCATGGTCAACGTTGACTGAAATTCTCTCACCAACCTTTCCTTCAACGCTGATTCTTTGCATTTGATCAAATTTTAAATGAGTATTTCTTGTTTCACTTACTTTCGAGCGTATAAGTTCTTGGTCTTGAAAAACCAGGTTTCCTTTTACCGTCACATTCCCTCTCGCTGAAAGCGATACTCTTCCCAGTTGACCCACATTTACACCAATTACCTCTACACCCCTTCCTCGATTATCTTGTAGAAACTGAGATTGCGTAGCCATAGTGCGCGTAGTATCATTAATAACCTTTGTTAAAGCGGATTTTCGATTGATTTGAATTTTTTTATCAAAATACCATTCAACAGGTGCAATAAATGGAATCGAATAGGATCTTCCTTGAATCTTTCCTTTCAATTCAATGGTTGACCAGTCTTTTGCTATATCGGTGTTTTTTATTATAATGAATGGAAGTTTGATTAAATTTCTGCTTTGGTATACAGATGAATCAGAGGGCATAATCAGACTGTACGAACTTCTTTCAAATGGCTCTATGACATATTTTGACACGGGATACCAATGTGAGGAAATATCTGTGATGGACGTATCCTGTTGACCGTACAATGTACAAGAAACAGTCGTCCAAAATATTAAGCTGACTTGTAGGATCTTTTTGATCAAAAGACCTACCTCCTATATTTTATTGTTAACAATTGCCTAAAGGCACATTTTTATATTCTATGCGAATTAAATCCGTTAACGTTTATACTATAGTCAGCTCCTTATATTTTGGGGTTTCTTTGTTTTTTAAGTATTTCACAGAAGTTACGCAAAGCTATACCACGATGTGAAATACTATTCTTTTCGTCTTTTTTTAGCTCCGCAAAGGTTTTTTTTAATCCTGGATGGTAAAATATGGGGTCATAGCCGAATCCATTTTTACCAATCTTTTTATCAATTATCAAACCGTTGACAGAGCCTTCACAATGAAATTTTTCGTTTTTTCCTACGAAAGCCATCACAGTGCGAAATCTTGCAGTTCGATCCTCAATTCTAATCCCATCAATCTTATTTAATACTTTGGCACAATTTTCTAAGCTAGACGCCTTTTCTCCAGCATAGCGCGCAGAAAAAATACCGGGCTCTCCATTGAGAGCATCAATTTCAAGTCCCGTGTCATCCGCCAAAGCAGAAATACCTGTTTCACGAAAGACGGTTTCCGCTTTGATAAACGCATTCTCGATCAGAGTGCTACCCGTTTCCGGGATTTCACCAATCTGAGGAAATTCGTTTAGAGTCAAAACCTCTACTGAAATATCTCTAAGAGCATATTGCATCTCTAAGATCTTACCATCATTATGAGTTGCTAAAACTAGTTTCAATCAATACCTCGAATATTGAGGAAGAAACTAGTTTATTTTACTAAAACACTCAACA
>CAJWTA010000003.1 GCA_913046805.1 uncultured Fidelibacterota bacterium
GGTCATGTTGCAGGTATTGCAATGGGTCTAATTAAAGACGATGAACGCTATGCAGTGCTTAGTGATATTTTAGGAGCTGAGGATCATCTTGGTGATATGGATTTTAAAGTTGCAGGAACCAAGGATGGTATATCGGCTATTCAGCTAGATTTAAAAATCGATGGTATCTCTTTTGAATTAATGGAAGAGGCTCTTGAGCAAGCTCGCGTTGGAAGAAATCACATATTAGACATAATGTATGAATCTGTTCCTGAGCCTATGGAAATGTCAGCTTACTCACCAAAAATACTATCTCTTCAAATTGCTCAAGAAAAAATTGGAGGATTAATTGGACCAGGTGGAAAAACTATTAAAAAGATTATTGCTGATACGGAATGCGATATAAATGTTGATGATGATGGTGTTGTAACCGTAGCTAGTTTAGATCTTAAGAGGTGTGAAGAAGCTTTAGAAATAATCAAAGGCATAACCCTTGAACCTGAAGCAGGTATGGAGTTCGATGGAACAATAACAAGATTAATGACCTTTGGTGCTTTCGTTGAGTTCGCTCCGGGTCGTGAAGGGTTAATACATATTTCTGAGCTAGAGTGGAATAGAGTTGATAAAGTAGAAGATGTAGTGAAAACAGGTGATAAGGTTCGCGTTAAACTCATAAAAGTTGATGATCAGGGCAGGTTAGACTTTAGCAGAAAAGCTTTGCTTGATAAACCCGAGGGATACGTAGAAAGACCGCCTAGAGATAGAAATAGCAGATCAAATAAAGGCAATCGTGGTAGAGGTAAGCCTTTCAAAAGACGCTAATCTATAGTTTATGACCTACAAAATACCAACTACTTCTCGTGCATCTCAAATAGAATATGCAATTCGAGATGTGGTTGTGCCCGCTTCCAAACTAGAATCGCAGGGTATAGACATCCTCAAATTAAATATTGGTGATCCGCTGGCTTATCCAGGTTTGCCGACCCCTGATCATATGGTAGATGCCTATAAAAAAGCATTAGTAGATCAAAAGAATGGATATTCACCTGCCTATGGTATTGAGGCGCTACGCGAAGCCATTGCTATTGATGAAAGAAATAAGTTTAACGGTGGATGGAGCTGTGATCCCAGCGATGTCTATATTTGTCATGGAGTAACAGAAGCTTTGCAATTAATATTTGCAGCTTTTTTAAATAAAGGTGATGAGGTCCTCGCACCTGGGCCTCATTATCCTCCTTATATGGCATATCCTCAGTTATTTGGCGGTAAAACCGTAGAATATAGACTTAACCCTGATGATAGGTGGTCTATAGATTTTGATGATCTCGAATCAAAAATGAATGATAGGGTAAAGCTATTAGTTTTAATCAATCCTAATAATCCAACTGGTAACGTTATTAAAGAGCACGAATTAGATAAAATAATTGACCTTTCATCTAGGTGGAAAAATTGTACGATTATCTCTGACGAAATTTATGATAGGTTGAATTTCAATAATAGCCATATTAGTACTGCTTCAAGATCAAAAAATGTACCAGTTATCACTCTTAACGGTGTCTCAAAAGTATACTATGCTCCTGGCTGGAGAATAGGTTACATGGCTCTACATGATCCTTCAAATAAACTTTTAGAAATCAAAGACGGATTGGAAAGGTTATTAAGATCTCGTTTATGTGCCTCTACACCTGCACAATTTGGATATATTGCAGGTCTAAAGGGTAATACCGATTGGATGAAAAAATATCTTTCATATATTCAAGATAACAATGAACTGTGTATAAAAAAAATTAATGATATAGATGGATTATCAGTACAAGCTCCTGAAGGAGCTTTTTATATGTTTGTTAAAATCACTCACGATTATTGGAAAGACAAAGACAAAGACTTTGTCTTAAAACTCCTTGAGAAAAAACACGTACTTACCGTGCACGGCTCTGGGTTTTCAAAGCATTATGGTAAGGGTCATTTTAGATTGGTATTTCTTCCGTCAAGTGAAGTTCTAAATGATGCTTTAAGTAGAATTGAAGAGTTTCTATCCTTACCAATCACACCATAATAATAACTAAAATATTTGATATTAGTATATTTGTTCATTAATATAAAGTATTGGTTGAATTGATATAATAATGAACAGCAATACTAATTCTATTAAAAAATTATACTATTCTATAGGTGAGGTGAGCAAAATAACCGATCTTAAGCAATATGTATTAAGGTACTGGGAAACTGAATTTAAACAGCTTAATCCCAATAAGAATAAAGCAGGTAATAGAACTTATCGTCAAAAAGATATCGATCTAATACTGGATATTAAAAATTTGTTATACAAAGAAAAATTTACCATTGAAGGTGCTCGAAAAATGCTTTCTCAGCCGCAAAACAATGTAAAAGAAATAGTTAAAGAGGAAAAAAAAGTCGTTATGAGCGGCATAGATAAAAAGACATTAACCAAGATTAGAAGCGACCTTAAATCTATACTTGATGATTTACAAAATTAAATATTCGGAGCGTGGCGCAGCCCGGTAGCGCACGTGCATGGGGTGCACGGGGTCGCAGGTTCAAATCCTGTCGCTCCGACAATTGTGATATAATTATGAAATGCTTAACTTGTTCACATAACTGGAAACGAACCAAAATAACAGAATACATATCTTTTCTATCAACTTGTCCTAAGTGCGGTAGCCGGTTATTATTGAGAAATGATGCTCTAAAATCTATAATTAAAAAATTTAATAAAAATACTTCTAGAAAATAATCAAAGGTCATTCGATGCCAGACAAAAAAGAGTTTAATAAAATATATGAAAAGAAATTATCCAAACTGCAAAAGAAATTGGTTTCCATGCAAGAATGGGTAATACAGGAAGGTAAAAAAATAGTAATAATTTTTGAAGGTAGGGACGCAGCTGGTAAAGGTGGTACGATAAAACGTCTCACTGAAAATCTTAACCCACGTCATTGTAGAGTAGTAGCATTAGCTGCACCTACTGAAAAAGAAAAGACCCAATGGTATTTTCAACGCTATGTTGCACATTTACCCTCTGCAGGTGAAATAGTCATTCTTGATAGAAGTTGGTATAATAGATCTGGCGTTGAAAAAGTTATGGGTTTTTGTACAGATAAAGAGTACGTAAATTTCTTACAAACATGCCCCGAATTTGAGCGCATGCTTATAAGTTCTGGTATTCAATTAATTAAATATTGGTTTTCTGTAAGTGCGGAAGAGCAAATTAATCGATTTCAAGGCAGAATCGATGATCCAACCAAAGGGTGGAAGCTCAGCCCAATGGATTTAGAATCTGTAAATAGGTGGAATGACTATTCTGAAGCCAAAGATAATATGCTCGAGCATACTGATACTGAAATTTCTCCTTGGTATCTTGTCGAATCTGATAATAAAAAGAAGGCAAGAATAAACTGTTTAACTCACCTTTTGAGCTTAGTTGACTATAAAGAAGTGCCTCATGAGGAGATTGTTTTACCTGAACGTGCAGTTACAGATAACCTTGATAGGCCAGACAAGTCAAACTTTAATTATGTGCCTGAAGTGTTAGATTGAATGTTTTTTATATCTAGAACTAAATTTAAAAAAAATACCAAGTTTAATATTTATTGAATCAACAATACGCATCCCCGAAACGGCTAATATAATTAATTAGGGGATTTGTTTTCTGTACTTCTTGCAATACCCAGCAGTTCTACTTCAAATATTAATGTTGCCCCTGGACCACCAGGACCTTCACCTTGAGCATAAGCTAACATACCAGGCACATATATTTCAAAAATCGACCCAACAGACATTAACTGAATTCCCTGAGACCATCCTGGTATAATTCTATTTAAAGGGAAGCTTGAAGGCGTCCCTCTATCATATGAGCTGTCAAACTTAGTCCCATCTATCAATCTTCCAATATAGTGAACATTTACAATGTCAGTACTTTTTGGTTTTAAGCCAGTAGAATTCTTGATTATCTTGTACTGAATACCGCTCTTATGCTCAATAACACCCGGTCTTCTTTTATTATTTTTAAGAAATGAATTTCCTTCCAAATAATTCTTTTTCTCGAGGTCCATCTTAAATTTTGGAGCAAGCTTTTCATTATAGGTCTTAATTACGGATACACGCTCTTTATCAGTTAAAAATAGTTCTGAATCTGTATAGTAATCTTTAATAGCTTTGTTGATTAACTCATAATTGAACTTATCAAATTGTTGATTTAAACGCATCGCAACGTCAAGTCCAATAGCATAGCTAACAGAATCAATTTTATCATCCCATCTCTTTTCAATTCGCTCTTCCTTGGTCATTGATATTTTATTATCAACTGTACTCACGGGTGGTGCTTTTTCGCATGATAAGGTTGCAATCATAAAAAACCAAAAAGTGACTAATGAAAAGTATTTATTCATTAAATAATCCTTTAAAAATAGCATGTATTAATAACTATATAAGTTAATATTCATGTATTGCTTTAAGTAAAAACAATTTTAAATTAAAGTATATGTTTAGACCAATAATTATAGATCCTGTTGTGTTTCAAATCACACTTGTTGTAGCTAGTTTGCTCGCCATTTCAATATGGCAAAAACTAAGAACTACTACTGGAATAGTGATCGGTGTTTACTCAATTTATATGATTTCCTTTGTTTCTGCAAACAACAAACTCGATTACAGTAAACCTATACGGCTAGCATCACATAATTATAATTATCCTTTAACAGAATTAAAGGACAAGAATACATCAACCACTAGCGATGCTAAAACTGCAAAATCAATAATAACCAAGGATATCGATATTTCAAGAGAAAAAATAGTGGAAGAAGTATATAAAGATGTTGATATTATTGAAACCAATACTCTTTCTGAAAAAGATCCCAAAATCAGTTCTGAGTCTGTTGATATTCCGTTCAAAGTTTTAAAGATGAAAACTGGCACAAGCGTTATTAATAGAACAATTGTAGATGAAAACAATGCTTTCACAACTGATGTTGAGCGAGTTTATTTTCTTTCAGGGGTTCAGAATAAAAATGATTCTAAGATATTATTTCATAAGTGGTACCACAAAGGAACTCTAAAATCTAAAGTTAAAATGGAATCCAAAAAATCATACAATTGGAGATCCTGGAGCTATATAACAGTGAACCCTCAAAAAGTTGGAGATTGGCAAGTTGTTATTGAAGATCAAGGTGGAATTAGATACGACTCTCTTTCATTTGTTATAAATGATTATAGTATTTAGCGCTTAAATGCAGTGGCTAAAAAACCTTTACAATTGGGTTTTAAGTTGGTCTAATTCAAGATGGGGTGCTTTTGCACTGTTCTTTCTAGCTTTTATTGAGTCCTCTTTTTTTCCTATCCCTCCGGATGTTCTACTTATTGCTTTATGCTTAGGCTCAAGATCGAAATCTATTTATTATGTTATAGTTTGTTCCTTAGGTTCAGCCCTGGGTGGAATTTTCGGATACAGTATAGGTTATTTTTTATGGTGGAACAGCGCTCAAGAATTTTCTCAATTTGCCAATTTCTTTTTTAATACAATACCCGGCTTTTCAGCAGAAATCTTCTTTGACATAAAACAAAAATACGAAGAATGGAATTTTTGGGTGATATTCGTATCGGGTTTTACCCCAATTCCATTTAAAGTGTTTACAGTATCTGCTGGTGCATTTAATATAAATTTTAATCTTTTCTTAATTGCGTCGTTGATTGCTAGATCAGCAAGATTTCTGATAATAGGTGGACTTATTTGGAGATTTGGAGAGCCAATACGATCCTTTATTGATAAATATTTTAATGTTCTTGCCTTTTTATTTTCTTTTTTGCTCGTAGGCAGCTTTTTTATTATAAAATATTTAGTGTAGTACATTCTCACTTTATATTAGCAAATTCTTTTCAATAATTTCTTTGTAGAAAACTTTTATGCCTTATAATCACAAGATAATAGAGAAAAAGTGGCAAAAATATTGGGAAGAAAACCAAATTTTTAAAACCACTGACCTGTTGGATAAACCAAAATATTATGTATTGGACATGTTTCCTTATCCCTCAGGTTCAGGTTTGCATGTTGGGCATCCATTAGGGTATATAGCGACAGACATAATTGCACGCTACAAAAGACATAAAGGCTATAACGTACTTCATCCTATGGGTTGGGATGCATTTGGCCTTCCTGCTGAACAATATGCAATAAAAACCGGCACACACCCTTCGATTACCACACGAGAAAATATTTCAAACTTCAAACGTCAGATAAAGATGCTTGGTTTTTCTTATGATTGGTCTAGAGAAATAAACACTACAGACAATGAATACGTAAAATGGACGCAATGGATATTTATTCAACTTTATAAAAAGGGTTTAGCATATGAGGCTGAAGTGCCTGTCAATTGGTGTCCCGAATTAAAAGCTGTGCTTGCCAATGAGGAAGTGGTTGATGGTAAATCTGATATTGGAGGACATCCAGTACTGAGAGTTCCGATGAGACAGTGGATGCTTAAAATAACAAAATATGCAGAATCACTGCTTCAAGGCCTTGAAGACTTAGATTGGCCGCAAAGCGTGAAAGAACTTCAAAGAAATTGGATAGGGAGGTCTGAGGGTGCGAATATCTTTTTTGATCTTCCATCCATTAATAAGACCCTTGAGGTCTTTACAACTCGTCAGGATACTTTGTTTGGTGCAACATACATTGTATTAGCCCCAGAACACCCGTTAGTTAATACATTAACAATTGACACTCAAAAAGATCTTGTGAGTGATTACATACATGAATCCTCAAAAAAATCTGATCTTGATCGCACAGAACTTAACAAAGAAAAAACCGGAGTCTCGTTAGGCTCTTTTGCAATTAATCCTGTTAATAATGAAAAAATTCCTATATGGATATCAGATTATGTAATAATGGGTTATGGTACCGGTGCAATTATGGCTGTACCGGGTCAGGATGAGAGAGATTGGGATTTTGCTACTAAGTATGATTTGCCCATAATAAGGACCGTTGATCCAAAAAATGATTTTAATGGAGGAGCATATACTGGAAATGGACCAGCAATAAATAGTTCCTTTCTAAATGGGTTATATATTGATGATGCCAAAGAAAAAATGATTGAATGGCTAGAAACAAATGAAAAAGGGGAGAAAACTGTTCAGTATAAACTTAGAGATTGGCTTTTTTCAAGGCAAAGATATTGGGGTGAGCCGATTCCAGTCTACCACAATGATGGTGAAACTATTGTTTTAGATGAAACTGATCTTCCTTTAGAACTACCAGAAATTGAAAAATATGAACCCAGTGGTACGGGAGAATCACCATTAGCTAATATTAAGAAATGGGTTCAGGTGAAAGACAAAAATCAGAATATAATTGGACTTAGAGAAACCAATACTATGCCGCAATGGGCTGGATCGTGCTGGTATTATTTAAGATATATAGACCCGTCAAATTCAAAAAAAGCTTGGGATGAAGAAAAAGAGCGCTATTGGATGCCTGTTGATCTTTACATAGGAGGAGCAGAGCATGCAGTTTTACATTTGTTATATTCAAGGTTTTGGCACCATGTTTTATATGACCTTGGCTTAGTATCAACCAAAGAACCATTTAAAAAATTATTCAATCAAGGAATGATTCTTGGTCAGGATGGTTCGAAAATGAGCAAATCAAAAGGGAATGTTATAAATCCTGATCAAACTGTAGAGGTATATGGAACAGACTCCATGAGAATATATGAGATGTTCATGGGTCCTTTAGACAAAGCAAAGCCTTGGAGTGCAACAGGCCTTCAAGGTTGCTCACGTTTTATTAAGAAATTATGGTCAATTCTAGTAGACGATGATGGAACTATATCGAAAAAAATTACTGATATTGACGATGATGAAGAAACTTTGCAATCACTTCATGTAATGATAAAAAAGGTTTCAAACAACTTAGACCAGCTCCATTTTAACACATGCGTTTCTGAATTCATGATATTTACCAACCATTTACAAAAGCTTGAATCGATCAATAAGAATACAGTTAGGACGTTTATTATTTTAATAAATCCTTTTATGCCCCATCTTGCTCAGGAATTATGGGAATTGATAGGGGAGACCTCCGAACTTACTTTTGAAGCATGGCCAACCTATGATGAAGCACTTATCGTTTTGAATGAGATCGTAATCCCCATTCAAATCAATGGAAAAAGACGTTCAGAAATTGCTATTGCTGCAAATCAATCTGAATACGAAGTTATTGAAAAAGCTAAAGCTGATGATAAAATTGCCTCTTATTTAAATAACTCAACCATCGTTAAAGAGATCTACATAAAAGGTAAAATTCTGAATATTGTAATTAAGCATTAATTAAAGGATCTAATATGGCGCGAAATAAAGAAACATTGACTAGGCGTTCATTTCTTAAAAAAAGTAGCTCTACCGCATCATTATTAACTGTATTTCCCTATTCAACGTTAACTACCGCATTAAATATATCTGATGAAAACAGAATATTAGTCATTGGAGCTGGTCTTGCCGGACTATCTTGCGCATATGAATTAGATAGAGCAGGATATAATGTGATGGTTTTAGAGGCAAAATCCCACCCTGGCGGTCGAGTAAGAACCTATAGGGATTCATTTACCGATAATCTTTATGCTGAAATGGGTGCAGAATATGTTGATAGCTCAGATGAATTTGTTCATAAATATTGCAAACAATTTGATTTAAATATTTTACCAGCCAAGCAATATGATGGTATCTATGTAAGAAATAAGCATATTCACATGAAAAATCTTGTATCTGGTAAAGCAAAACTTCCTTTTGATGGAACCCTAAATGGAAAACTTTTTGGTCAGGAAGTTAAATATATTCAAAAATGGATTGATTTGGCTAAAAAAGAAGGTGTAAACAGTAAACAGATTCAGGCATTAGATAAAATTTCAGTGGAGGAATTATTAAAAAAGGGTGGGGCACCAAAAGATATCGTTGAGCTTTATACTTATTTAAATGCTACTGAATCAACAACTATACCATCCAAAATGTCAGCACTTTCAATGATACAATCACATGTAAAAACGTCCGGATTTAGTGAGGACACCATTGAGGGAAGAATTTTAGGAGGTAATGATCAACTTCCAAAAGCTTTTGCAAAAAACTTAGGGACAAAAATAAAATATAATCATGCAGTAAGAAGAATAAATGCTACGTCTAATGGAATCGAGGTGCTTTTTACAAATAAAGAAAATAATTATACTATAAACGGAACAAAAATTGTTTTTGCTGTACCAACAACTATCCTAAAAAATATCAAAGTTAATCCAGGTTTTTCAAAAGAGAAAGACTATAGTATTCGAAATCAGTCTTACGGACATGTCATGAAGGTTGCTATGCAATTTCAACAACGTTTTTGGGATAGTATTAATTCAATAGGACAGAGAGTTTTTACGGATACTCCACTTAGAAGAGTATATCATTTCTCGGTTGACCAACCTGGTCCTAGAGGAATACTTCTATCGTTTACATCAGGCGATGATGCACGTAAACTTGGTAATTTATCAGAAATAAATCGAATGAAAATAGCTAAACGGTCTTGTAAAAACATTTGGCGTAATTCAGATAATTATTGGGAGAGCGGAATTTCTAAATATTGGAATGAAGATAAATGGATTAAGGCTAGCTATTCATATTCAGGAATTGGACAAAAAGACTTCAGAGATATCTTATCAAAAACTGAGCAGCCTTTTTATTTTGCTGGTGAACATACATCTACTAACTATGCTTCAATGAATGGTGCAATAGAATCAGGTGTTAGAGTTAGTAAAGAAATAAAAAAGTAGTAATTATGAATAATGTATTTTCTCTTTTAATCTCAATCTCGGTTTTATTTTGTCAAGAACCACCACCAATTAAATCAGGTGTCGCTCCCAAGCAAAATGAGTACACGAATGATTACGATGTCATTAGTTATGATTTGGAAATTGGATTAGGGATAGAAACTGAGGAAATAGAAGGCAATACAAATATCACGCTAATTTTAAAAAAAAGAATTGACAATATATCTTTAGACTTTACCGGTCTCAGTATTCATAGCATCACAATAAATAATTCGATTGCTAACTATATACATAAAAAAGGAAAGATATTTATAGATTCAAAAAAATACAAATCGAATCAAACACTAGTAATTAATATTAGTTACAGTGGAAGACCAGATGATGGATTAATTATAGGAAAGAACGTTCATGGAAACCATTCTGTTTTTGCAGATAATTGGCCAAACAGAGCTCGCTTTTGGTTTCCATCTAAAGATCATCCTAGCGATAAAGCTAAGGTTAGTTTTATTGTTCATGCTCCATCAAAATGGAAAGTTATAGCGAATGGTGCTTTGATTGAAAAGCCAAAAAATTCACCAGATAATGCAATTGGTCCAAAAGAACCCAGGCGCACATGGAAATGGAAGACTGACGTACCGATACCAACTTATAATATGGTAATTGGTGCTGCTGAAATGGATATTACAACATTAGGTATAGCAAATTTTGCTTATTCAGAAGCTTCCTCAAGAACCGACGGCAGTATTGAGGTTTCAAATTGGACCTTTCCTGAAGATACTGAAAAGTCCAAACCTTCATTTACACGTTCAGCGGATATGGTGAATTTCTTTGCAACAAGAATTGGGCCATATCCTTATGAGAAATTAGCCAATGTTCAATCTTCAACACGATTTGGTGGTATGGAAAATGCATCCGCAATATTTTATTCACAAAGCGCAATTGCAAAGGGTAGAAATATAGAGAGTACGGTTTCGCATGAAATTGCACATCAATGGTTTGGTGATTCAGTCACGGAAAAAGAGTGGCACCATTTATGGCTTTCTGAAGGTTTTGCAACTTATTTCGGAGCACTTTTTTTTGAGCAAAGTGATGGTTCTGATAGTTTTAAAAAAAGAATGGAGAAAAATAAAGATAGAATTATTAAATCTAAAGCCACTGATAGACCCATAGTTGATTACGAGGTGAAAGATTTATTCAAATTATTGAATTCAAATAATTACCCCAAAGGGGCATGGGTATTACATATGTTAAGAGGTTTAGTTGGAGACGAGCTGTTTTTTAAAGGTATATCAAAATATTATAACAAATATAAAGATAAATCAGTATTAACTGATGATTTTTCAGCAATCATGGAAGAAGTTTCAGGATTAGATCTACAATATTTTTTTGATCAATGGATTTTTAGTCCAGGATATCCTATCATAGAGATTAAGCAAAACTGGATTCCTAAAAAAAATGGTAATAACAAGATGATTATTACTATAAATCAGGTTCAAAAGAAAAAATGGCCTACGTTCATTTTTCAAAGTGAATTATGTTGGGGTGATAATAAATGTATGCCAATAAAAATAGACCAAAAAACTCAATCGTTTGATATAGCAACAAGCTTAAAACCCGATTCAATCCATATTGATCCAAAGAATTGGATTTTAAAAGAAGTTAAAAATTAAGTAATGTGAAAGATTATAGGTAATTATATATCTATTTATAAAAAAAGATATATAATAGAAAAACTTACAACTCCAACACTTAGCGCAGCAATAAAACCTAAATAAAAGGGTTTTAATCCCAGATTTTTAAATTTTTCTAAATTGGTATTATAGCCAACAGCTGACATTGCGGTTATTAATAATATCTCAGCAGAATATTTAATATAATGGATAAAATTATTCCAGATTTCAATACCAATTTGATACTCAAATTGATCTCCAATAGTTCTGATCATTCCAAAAGCTAAAAATCCTAATATAAAGTATGGAAAAATTGAACCAATATTTATTTCACTATTTTGAATTGCACTTTTTTTGGATAAATACGCTAAGATCGGTATTACTACAACCATCATTGTATTTCTAACTAATTTTATCACTGTTGATATATCCAATACTGAAGGATTTTCGTATTGTTCGGCATAAATCATCCCTGAACCTGCAACTTGCGCAGTTTCATGGATAGATGTACCTAAAAACACTCCTACAGCTAGCGAATCATTATCAAATACACTATATGCCAATATAGGGTATACAAACATCGCCACAAGTCCAAATATTGTAATATTTGCTATAGCATAAGATATTTCTTCTTTTTTTGCTTTTATAACAGGCGCTAAAGCTACAATTGCTGTTGCACCGCAAATACTTGTACCAACTGCAATTAATAATGAGAGATTATTAGATACCCGAAAATAATCACGTAGATTTTTTATAATAATTATTGAAATTACTATACATGGAATAATAACAAGCAATCCTTGAGATCCATACATTAAAATATCAGATATGCTTAATCTTATTCCTAAAAATATAATTCCTAGCTTTAAAAGATATTTAATCGCATACGTAAAACCGCTCTTATATTTATCTATATTTTTTACAGTGTTACTTAATATTGATCCTATTAAAATTGCAATTATAATAGGTGATATAGGGCTTTTTTCTAGATTTAATAGTTCAATACCTATATAATTTGATATTTGTATTGATGAGAGGGCAGTTATTGCACATATAAGTAAACCAAATATTTTACTTTTACTCACCTATATACCTTATTATACATAATATATATTATATGCCATTTATATTTATTAATCATATAATGGCCTTTAAAGCTGTAGTTAAACGATTTATATCCTCTAAGTCATTATATCCTTGTACGGAAATGCGTATTGCTACGTGATTATCTTTTGAATACGTTGGTATTTCAATATTATAGTCGTTATAGAGTGTATTTTTTAATTCTATATGATTATTATGTGGAATTAAAATTGTAGCCATTTGTTCTAAAAAGTTATCCGGACAAATTTTAGGCAGACCAGTAAAATCTGAAATAGTATTTCTAGCATCGATAACCATGTCCTTACAACGTGCAATAACGTCTAACCAATTATAATCATTATGAAATTTTATAGCACTTGGAACTGCTAAAAATGCACTCATATCTCGAGTACCTTGCCATTGAAATATATTTTGAAAGCGACTAGGGCTCTTTTTTTGAGTAGAATTTACAAATTCAGGGTAATCTTCGCCCCAACCCCAACTCTTTAAGTATGGTTCCATGTCATGTTGAAGCTCCCTCTTTACATATAAAAAAGAAGATCCCTTAGGTGAACATAGCCATTTATGACAAGCACCAACATAAAAATCTGCATCAAGATTGTTCAAGTCTAGTGGCAGTTGACCAGGTACATGCGCACCATCTATTATTGTCTTAATATTTCTTTTTTTTGCTTCATTTATTATATCTTGGACGGGCAGAATCATCCCTGTACCGCTAGTGATATGGCTAATAAATATATATTTTGTCTTATCACTAGCTCCCTCCCAAAAATTTTCTAAAAAAGATGCTTTATCGATTATCGGAAAATTTATTTTTACTCTATTATAATTGTATTTATTTTTTTTTGAATGATAAAACCACATTCTATCGCAAGATCCATACTCCAAATCGGTTGAAAGCACCTCTTCATTTTCATTTATTCTAATATTATCAATTATTGAAGCGACGGCATGGGTCGGATTTGGAAAATAAACGATATCGTCCATATGGCAATTCAAATATTTTCCAAGGGTTGATCTAGAAATCTCTAGATCATTGTAAACATCGTTAGCCATAAACTGTACTGGATTTTGTTCTATTTTATGCTGCCAGTCCTGATAATTTTCAAAAACAGGTCTAGGGCATGCGCCATATGAACCATGGTTCAAAAAAGTAATATCAGGATTTATCTGAAAAATGGGCTTTAAACTCTTAGAATCGTTCATTTTTTAATATAATTTCTAAAAATAACTAATCGATTATACGATTATATTTTAATTTTGATAATAGGTAATATAAGTTTATCGTTAGCGCCCGTAGCTCAGCTGGATAGAGCGTTGGATTCCGGTTCCAAAGGTCGGGGGTTCAAATCCCTCCGGGCGTACTAAGTTTTGAATCTTCCGCCATCTACCGCCAAATTGTGACCTGTTATGTAACTAGACTCCTCTGATGCTAGAAATAAAATAGTATTTGCGATTTCGTGAGGTTCCGCTAATCGTTTTAATGCTGTTGAATCTGCCCACATAACCTCTATCTGCTCTTTGGTAATATTCAAATCTTTTGCTTTTGCAATTGAGAGCTCTGATAACCTCTCTGTTTTTGTATATCCAGGTAAAATATTATTAACAGTTATACCATATTCGCCAAGCTCAAGGGCAAGAGTTTTACCCCACTGCGCAACTGCACCTCTAATAGTATTTGAAACACCTAGCCCTGGAATAACTTGCTTTACCGACGTAGAGATAATATTTATAATTCTTCCGTATTGTTGTTTTTTCATCTCCTTGATTGCATGCCGTGTAACAATTTGATTACTTAGCAATAAACGATCAAAAGAAACTCTAAACTCATCGAGTGTTGATTTTTCGAGCAAGCCTCCCTGAGGTCCTCCACTATTATTAATTAAGATATCGGTTTTACTAGAAAGTTCTTTATTTATTTTAATATCCAACTCTTCTGGATTATTAAAATCTGCACATATATATTTATGAACTTGACCTTTAGATGTATCAAGATCGCTTATTACGCTCGTAAGTTTTTCTTTGTTACGAGCTATGAGCGTGGTGCTTCCTCCTTTATCGGCAAAAAGCATAGCGCAGGATTTACCGATTCCATCTGAACCACCGCATATAACAATTGATTTATTCTTAAAATTCATGAATGCTTAATGAGCTTTTCAGCGGCTTCAACTGTATTTTCTACAAGCATTGCAATTGTCATTGGTCCAACACCACCAGGTACAGGAGTTATTGCCTCTACTTTATTCTTTAAAGAGGTAAAATCCGCGTCTCCTACAAGAATGGGCTTACCATTACTATCAATGATTCTATTAATTCCTACATCAATGACTATAGCACCATTCTTTATATGTTCTGCCTTAAGAAAATTTGGAGATCCAATCGCTAAAATAACTATATCCGCAACTTTTGTGTAATTGTATATATTCTTACTTCCAGAATGACATAGCGTTGTAGTTGCGTCACTGTATTTTTTCTTTAAACTTGTTAATATTGAAATAGGTCTTCCAACAATATTACTCCTCCCAACCACTACTACATGTTTGCCTTTTAATTCATAATCATAATGTTCAAAAAAACGCATAATGCCTTTTGGTGTACAGGGGATAAATGTTGGCACTCCTGCTGCTAAATGACCAAGGTTGTATGGATGAAAACCGTCTACATCCTTAATTGGATTAATACTTAATAAAATTTTCTCCGAATCTATATGATCCGGCAAAGGTAGTTGTACCAGTATACCGTGAATATTTACATCGCTGTTTAGTTCGGATATTTTGTTTATCAGTTCAATTTCTGATACATCTTGGTCAAAAAGAATAGTCTTTGATTCTAAACTTAAATCTTCAAATCTTTTTGTTTTGTTTCTAACATATACTTTAGATGCTGGATTCTCTCCTACCAAGATCACTGCTAGAGTTGGGGTGATGGATTTATTTTTTAAATTAACTATTCGGTTAGATAATTTGCTAAAGACAGCACTGCTTAACTCAGTGCCAGATAATATTTTAGGATTTTGATTCAATAATAATTTAAATAATTATTGTTTTTGAATTTCTTCTTCAATGACTTCCATAAGGGACGAAACCTTACCCTCTACTGTATTCTTCATCTTGTCGTTATCGCGTTTAATAGCAAAATATTCATCGGCAATATTCATTGCTGCTAGAATTGCTACTTTGGCTGGAACTTGAGGAGTATTGAGCTCTTCTTGAATTTCACGCATTTTTTGATCTACATATTCTGCTATATTTTTAATATATGTAGCATCAGCTGGAGCCTTGATAGTGTATTCTTGGCCATAAATAGATACTTTTACGAAATTGTCACTAGAGCTCATAATTTTAACAGTTGGTTTATAAAATTTATAATCATTATTACCTTAATTTAGCACCGTAATTTTTAGAAACCACCTTTATAATTTCATTAATAACTAGATTTACATCTTTATCTTCAAGGGTTTTAGATGTATGCTGAAAATGAAAATTCAGAGTAATAGATTTTTTATTATCGCCAAGGGATTTATCTCTGAAAATATTTAATGGTTCGATTTTAATTAGATTAGCAAATTGATGTTTAGATATAAAGTTTACAATATCGCCTACTAGTACTGGTTCATCCACCACAAAATTTATATCCCGTTCAACCTTGGGAAGATAATTAATGGGTTTAAATGTTCTTTCTAACTCATTTATTAATTTTAAAACACGATCAAGCTCTAGCTCGAAACCACATACAGACAAATTATCAACATCAAGCTGATCCATTATTTTTGAAGATATTTTTCCAAAAGATCCAATCGTTGTTTTGTCAATTTTTAATTGGTGACAATTATCAAACACATTATTTTGTTTAGGGGTTGATACTATAGATAAATGTCCTAAATCTAGTGAACTTATAAATGATGAGATTAAACCTTTAATAGCTAAAAAATCTGATTTTAAAGGTATCTCTTGGTGTATTGTTTTTTCTGAAATGTTTCCAAAAATAACGCCTGATAGTAATAGTTTTTCGTTAAAATTCTTAAGACCGGAACCATTCTTCGAAAAGGTGTTTCCATATTCAAATAACATTATATCTTTTTTGCTATTCTTATAGTTAAAGTCAACGTTTTTAACCAATCCCGGTATTAAACTTGATCGAAGATGACTCATTTTATCGGACAATGGATTAAGAACAGAAATTGTTCTTTTTGGTTCAATGGTAGATTCAACTTTGGATAGCAATGTATTGTTAAATACCTGATTAAAACCTAAGCCATTCAGTTTAGCTATTAATTTATTTATGTAGCTGTGAGGATCTACAATATCACTATTCATAACGGACTGATAAGAAAAATTAGGTTTAATCTCATCATATCCGTACAACCTTATTACTTCTTCAATAATGTCGATTTCTCGCGAAATATCCGGTCTCCATGAGGGTGGAGTACAAACCCAGACATCATTATTAAATTCAATAGAACATCCAATATTGGTGAGCGACTTTTCAATGAAACCGTTATCTATGTCTACCCCAGACACACTAATGATTTTAGATTTATTTACTTTTATTTTAATCTCTTTAAAAGTTTTTGGATACTCATCTACAATACCAGGAACCCATTTGGCTTCAGCGTATTTTTCAAGCATCTCTACAATCATCCAAAACGCACTTTCTGTAGCCTTAATGTCAGCGCCTCTTTCAAATCTTTTTGAAGCGTCTGTAGACATGTTTAACGCTTTTGCGCCTATACGAATTGTTGGTGGATCGAAATAAGCACTTTCAATAACCACTGCGGTAGTATCTTTAGTTACAGCACTATTCAAACCACCCATAACCCCTGCAACAGCTATAGGTTTTTTCCCATTTGTAATTAATAACTCATTGCCAGACATTTCTCTTTCGATTTCATCGAGAGTGGTTATTTTTTCACCAGCCAATGATTTGCGTACAAGTATTTTATTAGAACCGATCTTATTGAAATCGAATATGTGTGTGGGTTGACCCATTTCCATCATTACATAATTTGATATATCAACTATATTGTTAATGCTTCTTTGGCCTATTGATTCGAGCCTATCTTTTAACCATTTGGGCGAATCCTGAACCTTGATGTTCTCGACTACGCCAGCAATATACCTACTGCATTCGTTGGGGTTTTCAATAGAAATAGATATTTTTTTAGAAGCTTCATTTTTCTCGAATTTGTAGGCTTCATACTTTAAAGGATTTAGCTTAATGTTTTTTTTAGCCGCGTAATCTCTAGCTACACCATAATGGGAAAAACAGTCTGCTCTGTTTGGCGTTATATCTAGTTCAATCAACTCGTTGTTATTACTTAAATACTCAATAAACGATTGACCGGAAATTGCATTTTCAGATAAAACCATAATCCCTTCGTGTTCATCCGAAATATTTAATTCTTTTTCCGAACAGATCATCCCCTCACTTACCTCTCCCCTAATCTTTGCCTTGTTAATTTTGAAATCACCAGGAAGAGTAGCTCCTACCGGAGCAAAAGCAATTTTTTGACCAGCGTCAACATTTGGAGCCCCACAAACAATTGGAAAAGTAGATTTACCATCAAAAACTTTACAAAGATTTAACCTGTCTGCGTTTGGGTGTTTAATGCGATGAGTAACTTCAGCTACAATAATATCTTCAAGGCCATTAGTTTCTAAGGTATCTTCTGCTTCAAGACCCAGCATAGTAAGGGTATGTGCGATTTCACTGTTTGAATCATCGGTATCTACAAAATGTTTTAACCAGTCTATAGAAATTTTCACTAGAATTGCTCCAAAAACCTAATATCACCTTGGTAGAGTAAGCGTATATCATCAATTTCATATTTCAGCATGCAAATACGTTCAACGCCTAAACCAAAAGCAAATCCACTCCAAATATTTTCATCTATATTGACAGATTTAAAAACCTCCGGGTCAACCATTCCTGATCCCAATATTTCCAACCACTGACCTCTTTTTTCGCTCCATATGTCAACCTCTGCACTCGGCTCAGTAAAAGGAAAAAAACTTGGCCTAAATCTCATTTTTGTATTTGATCCGAACATTTTTTTAACAAAATACTCTAAAATCGCTTTATGATCAGCAAAAGAAACATTTTTATCTACATATAAACCTTCTATTTGATGGAAGAGGCAATAGCTTTTAAAGCTAATTGATTCATTCCTGTAGACTCGTCCAGGTACAATATATCTAAGTGGAGGATCCTTCTTTTCCATAAGATGAACTTGGACATTTGACGTATGCGTCCGCAAAACTATGTCTTCTTCTATAAAAAATGTATCTTGCATGTCACGAGCAGGATGTTCTTCGGGAAAATTTAAAGCACTAAAATTGTGAAAATCGTCATCAATTTCTGGTCCATATGCAATAGAGAAACCAAGATTTATAAATATACTCTTAATTTCATCCAATGTTTTTTGAATTGGGTGCTCATTTCCGATTTTAAACTTTGGTCCTGGTAAAGAATTGTCAGTCGAATCTATTTTAGCATCAGAATCCTGTGCTTTATTATTATCAAAAAATGATGATATCTCATTTTTTAATTCGTTTAGATTTTTGCCATATTGAGGTCGAAGATCGATAGCTACATTAGGAATATTTGAAAAAAGTTCTGCTACCAACCCTTTTCTGCCAAGAAATTTTATTTTTAAAGATTCGTATTTATCAGGATCTTTGGCAACTAGCTTTGAATCAGTTCGAAAAGCCTCTCGAACTGATTCAATAGTTTCCTGAGTGCTCATTTAATTTTTGAGCGATGTTGCTAACTCATTAAAAGTTTCAGGTTGATTCATAGCAAGATCAGCTAAGACCTTTCTATCTAAATCTATTCCTTTATCTTTTAATTTAGCAATGAACTGTGAGTATGATAAGCCGTTTTGCCGCGCAGCTGCATTTATTCGGATGATCCATAAGCGTCTAAATTGACGCTTTCTTTGTCTTCTGTCTCTATATGCATATAAACCTGCCTTCTCAACTGCATCTTTTGCAGCTTTAAAGTTGCGGCTCCGGGCACCATAGTAGCCCTTGGCCTGCTTTACTACTTTTCTGTGTCTCCTGTGTCTAGGAACAGAACTATTAGCTCTAGGCATTGTAGTCTCCTATTTATTATTTAATGATCATACGTTTGACGCGCTTTTCTTCTGATGAGTCGACCAAATCTGATTGTCTCATTTTGCGTTTTGCGCTGTTACTTCTACGTATAAGCATATGGCTATGGTTTGCCTTGTTTCGTTTTATTTTACCAGTGCCAGTCAAACTGAAACGTTTTGCTGCACTGCGTCTTGTTTTTTGTTTTGGCATCGACTTTCTCCTATTTACCAGTCAAAACTATAGTTTGGCGACGTCCTTCTAAACTTCCTTCTTTCTCCACTTCCGCTATATCGGAAAACATTTCTCTTACCCTATCTAAAACAGCAAGACCTAAATCTGTTCTTGATAACTCTCTTCCTCTATACATAAGCGTAACTTTAAGCTTGCAACCGTCACGAATAAATTTCCTACCAAGGTTAACTTTCGTCTCTAAATCATGCGTATCTATTCTTGGTCTGACTCTAATTTCTTTAACCTTAACAACATGCTGCTTTTTTTTGCTAGCTTGCTGTTTTTTCTTTTCTTCGTACTTTAATTTTCCATAATTAAGAATTTTTGCTACAGGGGGTTTAGCGTTAGGTGAAACTTCAATTAAATCTAAACCGACATCTTTTGCTCTGACGATGGCATCTTCAAGGTTCATAACGCCTAACTGCTCACCGGTTTCTGAAATTAAACGAACTTCAGATGCCCTAATTTTCTCATTTATTCTTATTTTATTCGCTTTTCCGATAAGGTAAACTCCTTTTTTTAACTTCTAAAGATACATTTTCTATAAGCTTTTCAATAGAAAGCTCGCCTTCGTCACCAATAAATCTTCTGCGGATTGATACAGTATTATTTTTTGCTTCTTTTTCGCCTAAAATTAACATTATTGGGACTTTACCAATCTCTGCATTTCTAATTTTAGAACCGATTTTATCTGGTTTATCATCAATAATAGTTCTTAAACCTATATCCTTAAGCTTATTTTGTACCTCAAAAGCATAATTATTTGTCTTTTCAGATACTGGCAATATCGCTATTTGTACCGGTGACAACCAAATAGGAAAATCACCGCCATAATGTTCTATTAAAAAACCCACAAAACGCTCATGCGTACTCAAAGGAGCTCTATGGATACACAGAGGCGTTTGATCCTTGCCATCATTATCCATATAAGTAAGACCGAATCTCTCAGGAATAGCAAAATCAACCTGATTTGTTGCTAGAGTGAATTCTTTACCAATCGCACTCCAAACCTGAACATCTACTTTCGGTCCATAAAAAGCTGCTTCACCAGGTATTTCTACAAAATTAATACCTCCCTCAACTAGAGCTTCTTTAACCATTTTTTCTGTTTCTATCCAAAGTTCGGGTTCATTAATATATTTTTTACCTAAATCCTCTGGATCATGCAAACTTAAACGCATTTCATATTTTTCAATGCCAAAAATCTTAAAATATTCTAAGTACATTTTGCACACATCAAGGAACTCAGCATTGAATTGATCTTTCGAACAGTAAATATGAGCATCATTCATCTGCATACTTCTTACTCTCATGAGACCAAATAATTGTCCAGATTTTTCATATCTGTAACATGTTCCATATTCTGAAATTCGATATGGCAAATCTCTATAGCTTTTTGGTGTAGCACTATAAATTTTATGATGATGTGGACAATTCATGGGTTTTACATAATAATCTGTTCCATCTACATCCATTGCTGGATACATAGCATCTTTATACAGATCTAAGTGTCCTGATTTCTTATAGAGATCTTCCTTTGTTAGGTGTGGAGTTCTAACCTGATGATAGCCGTGTCTATATTCAGTTTCCTTCGCAAGCTGTTCTAGTTCATTAAGAATGACTCCTCCATTTGGAAGCCAAAGCGGTAAACCTGGTCCCACCTCATCATCAAAAGTAAAGATAGATAATTCTTTTCCTATTTTTCTATGGTCTCTTTTTTTTGCCTCTTCTAAAAAGGATAAATAGTCTTTTAGTTTTGATTTGGATGAGAAAGCAGTTCCATAAATCCTTTGGAGCATTTTATTGTTTTCATCACCTCTCCAGTAAGCACCAGAGGTTGTCAAAAGTTTAAAATGCTTTATATTTCCAGTGAATGGAACATGAGGACCTCTACACAAATCAATAAAATCTCCTTGCGTATATGCTGATAAACCTTCACCTTCATCAATTTCATTAATAATTTCTAGCTTATAATTTTCGTTTAGATCGGAAAATATTTTAATGGCCTCATTTCGAGATAAATCTTTTCTGAAAACCTCATAATTGCTGTTCACGATGTTATGCATCTCTTCTTCGATTTTTATTAAATCATCATCAGAGAAGGTTCCATCAATGTCAAAATCATAATAAAATCTATTTTCTATTGCTGGGCCAATGGTCATTTGACAATCAGGCCAGAATTTTTTTACAGCTTGAGCCATAACGTGAGCAGTGCTATGCAGTAATACTTGATGCCCAATTTTTGAATCAGCAGTGTGAATAACTAAATTAGCATCTTCATTTATAGGTGTAAATGCGTCAACCAAAACATCGTTAACCGAAGCTGCAACAGTACTCATAGCAAGTCTATCACCAATGTTTTTTGCGATATCTAAAGCGGATGTACCAATGTTATATTCATGAACAGAATTATCTGGTAGTGTGATATTTATTTTATTCATCATTCAATAAAAATTAGCGTGTCTTAAATTTACATTCAATGTGGGCGATAACGGAGTCGAACCGCTGACCTCTACGATGTCAACGTAGCGCTCTAACCAGCTGAGCTAATCGCCCATTAAAAATTGAAAGAGAATTTACCTTTATAATTATAAATCAAGAAAAGAATTATTGAATTACCTAATTGTTGGTAATTTGGTTGTTCGAGATGGTGGTTGTGAACAAATTTTTATTTTCAATAATATTCAAGGCGGTTTTTAAAACGGAGTCATTCTCAAATGATTGCTCAATTCTACCCTCCGGCCCATTAAATAAACCAGCAAATTCAAGCAATAGCAATTTATACATCTGCTCAGATTCGTTATTTGTTTGTTCATCTAGATTTTTGTAGAAAAAATCAGATAGTGTATTTAATGCTTTTCTGGCATTGGTATCAGTAGAGTCAATAGACATGATATTTTTTTCTAAATCATTTAGTTCTTTTTGACCAGGCAATGCAGCCTTTTTACGTTTGTCAAGATACTTATTAAATTTATTGAATAGTTCTTTGTCTTTTTGAACATCAGAAAATGAATCGTAAAGAAACTTGTTTTCTTGAGCGAATGAATAAAAATAACCATTTCTCCAAAATTGTGTAGAAATCATTTCCATCTTTTTATCTATCACTATTGAATCTGGTGTTATACCTCCATTGCCATATACTGTTCTACCGTTCATAGTTTTAAATAAAGAATCTTCATCCGCTTTATTCATAAGAAATTTACTATCTATATAATCTCTTTTTTGAATGAACCTGCCGCTTGGGATAAAATATCTTGCGGTTGTTATTTTTATCGTTCTTTTTTTATCAATTTCATAGGCAGTTTGGACTAGCCCTTTTCCAAAAGACTTTTCACCAATGACAATCCCCCTATCAAGATCTTGAATGGCGCCAGCAACGATTTCACTAGCGGAAGCACTTCCTTGATTAATCAAAACTACAATCCTAACGTCGTTTGAAATAATAGGATTTCTTTTTGAATAAAATGATCTATTTGATTCCTTTGTCCTCCCCTTTGTTGAGACTAGTGGAAGGTCTTTATCCGTTACCATATCTAAAATATTTACAGCTGCAGAGAGAAGGCCTCCGGTGTTATCACGAAGATCAATAATTAATTGACCAATATCATTTTTAGATAAAGATACTAGCTCTTTTTGAAAATCTCTTGATGCAAAACGTGAAAACCTATTCAACTTTATATATCCAGTAGTGGGAGAGATAAGTCCTGAATAACTGATATCTTTTACGTCAATGCTTGAGCGAGTTAGAATAAAATCAATATTTTCAATCTCTCCAAATCGCTTGACAGTAAGTTTTACCTTTGTCCCCTTTTTACCTCTTATTTTGGCCGCTGCATCGTTAAAGGTCATATCTTTAACTTCTGAATCGTCAATCTTCTTAATTATATCACCGCTCATTATACCGGCCTTCTGAGCCGGCGATCCACTCATTGGTGAAATTACTGTCATCTCTTTATTTCTATACCCAAGCTGTATACCTACACCACCATATTTTCCGTCCGTTAAAAGCTCAATGCTATATTGCTGATCCTCAACCAAAAAAGATGTGTATGGATCAAGGTTCTCCGTAATACTGTTAATGCTTGATCTCGTAAAGACTTCAGGATCAAGTTGATCTACATAGGTTGAAAAAATTTGACTGTATACCTGATTTATCAATCTTTGTGAATTGGCAATTTTTCTATAAATACCCGTTTGAGTAAATGATATAGAAATAGTGGCTAATATTAGGGTAAAATAAAAAAGTTTTGACCTAAATAGTTTCTTCATTTAAAATGTTCCTTCGAAATAATTCATCTAAAATTTTCTTATTAATATCATTGATTTCACTATGACCATCAATGAGTACGATTCTATCCTGAAAAATTTTGGCTAACTGTAGATACGCATTTCTCACTTTCAATTGAAACTCTATACCTGCATTCTCGATTCTATCTTGCTGGATATTTTTTCTTTTAAAAGCTTCCTCAGGGTGAAGATCTATAAGGAAAGTTATATCTGGCAGAAGGTCAAAAGTTGCAAACTTATTCAACTTAATTAGCCAATCAATATCCAACTCTCTTCCTCCACCCTGATAGGCTAGAGTTGAGTCAGAATAACGGTCAGAGATAACATTTTTTCCTTCGTTAAGATTTTTTAATATTTTTTCGTATGTCAATTGAGATCTACTTGCAGTCATCAAAAGTGCTTCAGTTCTCTCTGACATTTCTTGGAGGTTCTTATCAAGTAAAATCTCACGAATGCGCTCCGAGATAATTGAACCACCTGGCTCTCTTACCAAAATAGTTTTCTTTGAAATATTGTTCATCTGATTTAAAAGAAGCTTTACTTGCGTACTTTTACCACATGCATCAATACCTTCAAATGATATAAAATGGGCTTTAGAAGTAGACATTTTTATTATCTTTACCAATCAAAATTACCATCTCACCCTTTAATTTAATATTTTCAATATCCTTTAAGATTCCAGAAACAGTTCCGCGAACTACTTCCTCATGAACTTTGGTTAATTCACGAGCAATGACACATGGCCTCTCACCAAAAGAATCAAATATATCATTTAGTGTTCTATTTAGTCTTTTTGGATTTTCAAAAAAAATAATTGTGCCATCAAACTTACACAATTTTTCAAGTATAGATTTTCTACCTTTTTTTGTAGGTAAAAATCCTTCAAAAACAAACCTGTCTGTTGGTAAACCTGATGTTGTCAGGGCGCATAACATAGCCGAGGGCCCAGGAATACTTTCTACAGCAATTCCTTCTTTAATTGCAGCTCTTACAAGCTTATATGCAGGATCGCTTATAGCCGGAGTACCGGCATCAGAAATTATTGAGACATCTTCTTTGTTTTTTAAATACTCAATGATTATTGGGATTTTATATGATTTGTTATGGTCAAAATAACTCAATAATGGTGTTGAGATATTGTATTTATTTAATAGTTTTTTTGACTGCCTAGTGTCTTCTGCGGCTATAACCTTTGATTTATTTAACGTTGAAATCGCTCTTAGAGAAAAATCTTCAAGATTACCAATAGGAGTTGATACAACATAAAGGACACCATAAGACATATATTACAGTCTTTTTAATGCAGCATCTATAATTTCGAAACCACGATCGATTTCATCAGAAGTAATATTTAAGTGCGGTCTAAATCGAATTGATTTTTTACCACAACCCAACATCATTGCACCCTCATTTAAAATTATATCAGCGAGCTTATCACGTTCATCTCCAGTATTTAAATCAAATGCTCCAAATAGACCTCTATTTCTAGAATTAGATACATAGCCTGGGTGATTATTTTGAAGATTATTTAAACAGGCGGATAGATGTTTACCCATCTCTTTAGCATTGTTGACAAGGTTTTCATTTTCAATAATTTCTAGATAAAGAGTAAATCGAACCATATCAACAAGACTGCCACCCCAAGTAGAATTTATTCTACTTGACTCAGTAAAAACGTGGTTTTCCACTTCATCTAATCTTTTGCTTGCAAAGATACCGCAAACTTGTGTTTTTTTACCAAAACTAATTATATCAGGCTGTGCATCCTCGCTAAAAGCCTGATGTGCCCACATATTACCAGTAATTCCAACACCAGTTTGTACTTCATCAAATATTAATAAAAATTCCTCTTCTAATGACAAGGTTTTTAATTGTGATAAAAATTCTTCTCTAAAATGATTATCACCTCCCTCGCCTTGAATGGGCTCAATAATTAAGGCGGCAATATCATTTTCATTTGCAGCGAGAGCAGACTTAATTTGCTGTATAGCGAATTTCTCTTTCTCTATTAAGGCAGTTAGGCTTTCATCGGTTAAGGGAAAGTCTATTTTGGGATTATCAATTCTGGGCCAATCAAATTTAGGAAAAAATAATGTTTTTCTTGGATCTGGAGAATCGGTAAGACTTAAAGTGTATCCAGTTCTTCCATGAAAACATTCTTTAAAATGTATTATTTGACTACCTTTATTCTTAATATTTTTCTCGAGATTCTTTCTTACTTTCCAATCAAAAGCAGTTTTTAGCGCATTTTCTACCGCAACCCCACCGCCTTCTATGTAAAATGCATATGGTAAGTATTCTGGCTGAGCAACTCTTCCCATCGTCGATACAAATTCTGCCATTTCTATAGAGTAAACGTCTGAATTTGTAGGTTTATTAATAGCTGATGACATTAATCTTTCTTTATTCTCAACTACATAAGGGTGATTATAGCCAACAGATAATGATGCAAACATAGAAAATAGGTCTAAATATTCGCGATTATCTCTTCCATCTACTAACCAAGATCCATGACTTTTTTCTAAATCAATGATCTGAGACATTCCATCTGCGAGCATTCTTTTGTTTATATGTTTTCTTGCTTCTTTTGGATTCATACTAACTGTAAACCTCTATTATAATGTTATTTAAATCTAGTTATCTAAATTAAATTCTATACCTTGGGCAAGCGGCAAATCAGAGCTCCAGTTAATTGTATTTGTCTGTCTCCTCATATATTGTTTCCATGAATCTGATCCAGACTCTCTGCCTCCACCAGTTTCTTTTTCTCCACCGAAAGCTCCTCCTATTTCTGCACCAGAAGTTCCAATATTCACGTTAGCAATACCACAATCACTTCCCCTATTTGATAAAAAATATTCTGCATTTTTAACATCATTGGTAAAAATTGAAGATGATAATCCCTGAGGAACATCATTGTGCATATCAAGTGCATCTTTTATAGTTTTAAATTTCATAAGATATAGAATGGGTGCAAATGTTTCATCCTGAACAATATCCCATTCGTTTTGCACCTCAGCTATCGTTGGAGAAACAAAATTTCCATCTTCATTTATTCTAAATCCTCCGCATAATATATTTCCACCCAATTCTTTAATCTTGTGAATGGCTTCTTCGTAAGCCTCTATAGACTTTCTATTAATGAGCGGACCCATAAGCGTAGTGTCATCTAAAGGGTTTCCAATTTTAACCTGACCATATGCACTGACCAATTTATTTTTTAATTCATCATAAATACTTTCATGCGCTATAACTCGCCTAGTAGAGGTGCATCTCTGTCCCGCTGTACCAACCGCGCCAAAAACTATAGCGGGAACTGCTAGACTTAAAGTCGCGGAATCATCAATAATCATTGCGTTATTTCCACCTAATTCTAAAATGCATTTACCAAATCTAGTAGCTACGGTTTTACTCACATGGCGACCCATATGAGTAGAGCCAGTAAATGAAATAAGCGGAACACGTTTATCGGATATTAATTTCTCCCCAACAATTGAACCTGATCCAATAATTAATGAAAAAATTCCTGAATAGTTATTTTTCCGCATAACTTCATTGCAAATATTTTGAACAGCTATTGCGGTTAAGGGTGTGCTTGAGGAAGGTTTCCATATAGTCGTATTACCACAAATAGCCGCTATGAAAGCGTTCCAGGCCCATACAGCTACTGGAAAATTAAATGCTGATATTACACCAACAGGGCCCAAGGGATGCCATTGTTCATACATTCGGTGATCGGGCCTTTCGGAGTGCATGGTTTTTCCATAAAGCATTCTGGATTGACCAACTGCAAAATCAGCTATATCAATCATTTCCTGCACCTCCCCATCTCCCTCTTGTTTAATCTTACCCATTTCAAGGGCAACTAAACTTCCTAATGCGTCTTTTTTTGCTCTTAGGGCATCGCCCATCTGTCTCACAAGCTCGCCTCTTACTGGAGCAGGAATTTTCCTGAAATCATCAAAAGATTTTGTTGACTCATTTAAAACTCTATCATAGTCGTCGCTACCTGCCATTGAGACCGATGCAATTTTTTCGCCATTTGTAGGATTATAGGAGATTAGTTTATCTGCATTTTCACTCTGAGACCACTTTTCATGACCTGTGCATGCACCGCTATTAAGATCTTTGACCCCAAGCTCATTTAATATTGAATCCATCTTTATCCTTTACATGTTTTATAAAATATGATTTTGCAAATACAATACATACAACAGAACCAATGGGGATGTAAAGATCAAAGAATCGCATCTATCTAAAAATCCTCCATGTCCCAACAAAATACTTCCAGAATCTTTTAAATTAGCGTCCCTTTTGAACATTGATTCAGCTATATCACCCCACTGACCAAATACACCGATTATCAAAGAAAAAACTGCAACAGATAATAGTGAAAGATTGTAGTCAATTGCTGATGTATAATTTAAGTAGTAAATTGTTAAGAATGCACCAACTATACCCGCACAAAAACCTAAAATAGTTTTTTTAGGACTTAATCTTTCTATCAATTTCTTCTTGCCAAATAACTTGCCAAATGTATAGGCAAATGAATCACATATCCATACGCTTACAAGCATCATGAGTGTAAAATTTGAACCATTAAAAGAGTCAAATTGCCTTAACCCTACTATGGATGCGAACAAGATTCCAATATACAAAACCCCAAAAAATGTAATTGAAACATTTACAATTGGATTTTTACTATCTTTAAATGTTTCAAAAAAAATAACCAGAACTAAGAATGTTAAAGCAAGACATAAACACTCAAATAGTGAATAACTAAAAATATTATAATAAGCATACGACATTGCGACAACACCAAGATACCCCAGCGTGATATTGGGTTCGTAGTTCTTAGCCTTGGCGAGATTATAAAACTCATGAACGCATAATAAGGCTACAATCGTTAAAGCTATAAAGAATACCATTCCGCCTTGACTTAAAATCATCAATACTGACGGTATACCAATGATTATTACCGGCAGTCTTTTTTTAATCATATTCATCTAGACCATCAACTCTATTTCTTGAGGAAGAACCTCAACTTCAACAGGTGTAGTACCTAACACTTCACCATCAATATTCAGCTGCCTATCTTTTTCAGGTAAAATAGAAAATTTCTTCACTTGTCTATAGTCTACGCCTGGATCACTAATGTGATTACCCGCGAATACTTTTGGAAATAATTTGAGCAATTTAAACCTAGAAACCTTTCTAACAATGATCAAATCAATTAACCCATCGTCCAATCGAGCAAGTGGCGCCATCTTCATTCCTTTCCCAGTATGAATAGTATTGCAACCAATAATAAATGCGAAATCTGAAGCGATTGAGTTATTATCTATGCTTACCCTTGCAAATCTTTTTCTATGACTTAAAACCTCAAGTATTGAGGCCAAATTGTATCTCTGGGATCCAATCCATCTCATTTTATCGGCTAAGAGGTTCGCGTCTGTCGGTATTCCCCATCCAAGAATATTGAAACCGTAGAATAACTTATCAGGAGTTTTACATGAAAATATGTCTATTTTTCTACGTTTACCATCGATGATCCTTTTTGTGGCCTCTATTGGATCCAAGCAGTTAATATCGTGCATAAACGAATTTCCAGTGCCCCCTGTTATTAAGCCAAGCGGGAATCTATTTAAATCCTTTCGATTCATAACCCCATTTATTACCTCAGACATTGTTCCATCTCCACCAATACAACAAAATCCATCGTAGCCATTCATATCTACTTCCATTGCAATCTTTTTATTATGACCAGCATATTCCGTTTCGATTACATTAAGTTGAATATTATTTTCATTAAAAAGCGGTATTACTTCTTTTAGAATTTTTGGACCTTTTTTGTGGCCACCAAATGGATTAACGGTTAAATATAATTTTTTCAAGTCAATTTCTATGTTTCATGTATTTATTGTCACCCCACTCAATTACTTCAATCTTTACTTTTGTAGTACCATCATTTACAAAACCTAATTTTTTAGCTGCTCCATAGGAACAATCAAGAATTCTGCCTTTAACGTAGGGTCCTCTGTCGTTAATTCGCAAGATTAAAGATTTTTCGTTTGAAATATTTGTGACTCGAACAATTGTGTTCAACGGTAATGTTTTGTGGGCAGCTGTTAGTCCATACATGTCATAAACTTCGCCATTTGCAGTAAGTTTTCCATGAAAATCCTCTGCGTAAAAAGAACTTACACCTTTCATTGTCTTTCTATGCTTATTAAATGATGACTTGGTGTTTAATCTTGGTGATTTGGGGATTTTTTTATTAGATATTTTTTTAACATCACCCGATGTATATCTTGGTGCACTCGAGCAATGAGATAACAAAAGAAAACCCAATACAAAAAATGGAGTCAATTTGTGGGTTAATTTCTTAGATAAATTCATGAATTACATTCTTAATTTTCCACGGTTTAAAGCAGATAGTACCTAAAGAGATATGATTTGCGCCAATACTTAAATAATTATCTATGTCATTAGCTGTTGTGATTCCGCCTCCAGCTATTACTTCAATATCATCTCCCCATTTTTCTTTGATCTGGGAAATTAGTTTGTTCACGTACGGAATGAGCGATTTACCCGACAATCCGCCCTCATTTATCGGTAACGTATTGCAGCAGTGAATTTGTTTAAAACCCAGTTCATCAACAAGAAAAGTCAGCTGTTCCATTGTGGTAGTTGGTGAAATTTTAGCGATACAATATTTTCGATTACTTGAATTATTGAACAAGGCTGCATCCTTCCATGACAACGGAGACTTTTCATCTAAATTTGGACAGCTAAGATTGACTTCTAAAGATTGATCCTTTGGAACTATTTCGAAAAGTTTTTCAAAATCCGTACTATCGATTGCCGCAACAGATAATACTTCATTTGGTCTGGTCACTTTTAGACCTTTATTAATACCCTCGTTTGGCAAGCCTAATTTGTTCTTCCATCCTTTTCGTTTTCGATCGTACCTCATGGTCTTCATTATTCGAAAAAGTCTTCCAACAAAACCAGACCTATACTCTAGCGTCCAGGTACCTGTTACGGGTATGACTTTAGTCAAAGAATTAAATTTTAAATAATTACCAAATGGCGCTGCTATAAAGACTTTCACTTAACTATACCTAATTACTTGCACTTTTTATTTTAATATTTGATATTAAGGGCAATCTCGCTTTAGATGATTTAGCTTGATCGGAGATGCTGTGATGCTTGATAATCCATTCATAAAATTTTATAGCACTGTCTGGGACAACATAATTATAATCATAGTTATAGGCTAAGAAATAGGCTGCCCTTAAACCACTTTCTGAAATTGTATCATTAGAAACAATGCTTTTATATTTGTTCAGAGCCATATCTGGGTTAACTCTCCATGCTTTTTCTGCTTCCACCAATATATCATTTGAGGTTTTAATGTTTTTTGCGAGCGATGAATCCGAACTTACTATCGCATAAGCATAGTCACTTCTCGGAAACTCATCTAATATCCTATTTTTGATCTTTCTAGAGGTGTCATAGTTTTTATTCTTATCTAGTATTTTCGACTTCATAAATAAGGATTTTGCTAAGAAAGACTTATTATTATTTAATCCTAACAACTGATCGATATAAACTAAAGCCGAGTCACTATTATAAAAATGTAGAAATTCTAATTCTGCCAATTCGTATAACATCTTTGAAACCATATTATTGGTTTTTTGCTCTTTCTTTGACGCCGTACTGACACTATTTGAGGTGCTCTCAATATATTGACTATAGTCCTCTAGCAAGCTAGAATACGCGTTTATTTCCTTGATTCGCAATTGAGCTGATTTAATAAATAGAGACGATCTGAATTCAGATCTTACCATTGTGTAAAATTTCAAAGCCCCATCAAGGTCTCTATGGTTTAAAAGTGTTTGTTCGCCTAAGAGGTATGCTGCTTCTGCGGATTCTTTTGTCCTTGGATAATCATTTAAAATACTTTTTAACCTTGATGTATATTCATCCGATTTATTTTGGATCTCATAGAGCTTTGCAAGTTCAAGCTCTAGCGCAGGGTATATACTTTGATAAGCTTCTTCTGTGAGCATGGTTTTAATAGAATTAGATGCTAGGTTATATTGATTTTGAAGTCTATGTATCTGAACAATCTTTAAATTGCTCAACTGCATTCTGCTTTTAATTTGCGTATTTTTTATCACTTGTTTGTAAGCTTCCATTGACCTGCTATAATCGCCTTGCTTGAATGATAAATCAGCAATTCTGTAATAAATTTGATCCTTTTCTAATCGGTCCTTGATCGCTTTCGCAGCTAACTCAAGATAGTCCATCGACTTATCATTTAAGTTTTGCTCAAAATAAATTTCTGCAATTGATAAATATATTTTCGATTGAAGTGATTTATTGATTTTGCTATTAGATAAATCAATTAAACTATTGATGGCTGGCTGAATTCTACCCTCTTTCCATTTGACCAAGGCCGTCCAATAAACAATGTCATAGTTTAATTCATTTTCGAATTCAAGACGCATTTCAGATAAAGCTTGGTTTGTCTCTAGGTACTCTGACCTGAAAAAATGAGATTTAATTATGAGAAGATAAGCCTCTTTTCTAAAGTCCACTTCAGGATATTCGGATAAAATGTATTTTGATTTTTCAATAGAGCTTTGATAAAGATCTAAAGCACTCTTTGGTAATTTATTTTTTTCTGATTTTTTTCTGATGACCTCAGCTTGTTTAAATTGCTCCTTTGCATTATAAAAAGTATTAAAATAAGCGCTAAAATTTGCACAGGACACAAGCAAAAAAATTGTAACAAAAAGATACTTTATATTTATACGAAAATAATCCATATTTTAGTCTTATAAGTTCATTCATTTATAACATAATTTGAAAATCATTTATTTAATGCTAAAAAAAATCTTATACCTCACTTTTCTCATTGTAACTCTAGCTAATTCTCAGAGCTCTATATTTGATGAACCGTATGGATATGTATCCATTGAAAGCGATAGTATCAACATACCAATTTATATTGACGGCGATTTAATTGGCCATACACCAATTCAAAAACCTGTGCCTTTAATTATTGGAAGTCATTACATTGATATTAAACCAATTTCTATTTCAAACCCCTTTACGCAGCAGGGTGCACTTAGTAGCTCAAAAAATATCTATGTTTTCAAAAACGATACTATATCAATTGTTATTAATCCATACCTGTTACGTAAAGAGAGCGAGAGAGTCATAAAGGAACGACGTTATTCGGGTTATATAGGGCTTGCGCTAGGACTGCTCACTTTATTGCAATTATGGATAATTAGTTAAAAATACTTTATTTTTATCCTTTAAAAAGATTCTTAAGTTTTAACATGAACAAACAAAAAGATTTAGATAATCCTGTAAAGTTTAAACCAGATTACAAATGGCCTAAAACCGGGTCTATAAAAAATTGTCCTAAATGTGATGCCCCGATGCAATTACAGCCGAATGTTGATGAATATTATGGTAAACCTTGGTGGTGTCATGGATGCCAATGGCAATTCTCAGAAGAAGAATTAGGTTAAGCATTGTAAATACAGTATGTCCATTGATGTATCAACAATAGATTTTAATCATAAAGATTCACCTGCAAAATTTGTTGATTCCTTTAAATCTTCAGGCTTTGCTATAATTAAAAATCATCCAATAGACAGTGACCTTATTGATAATGTTTATGATGATTGGCATTCTTTTTTTAATAGTTCCAACAAATTTGATTATACATTTGATCCTAAAGGTCAAGATGGATACTTTCCTTATCTTACTGAAAATGCAAAGAATTCTAACATAAAAGACTTAAAGGAATTTTACCATATTTATCCATGGGGAAAATTCCCAGATACAATTAGCAATTCTACGATGATCCTTTATAATCAAATCATTGACTTAGGCACAAAACTTTTAAGCTGGATTGATCAATATAGCCCAATCCATGTTAAAGATAATTTTTCTATGCCTTTAGAATCTATGATTCAAAACAGTGCTTCAAATTTATTTAGAATAATACATTATCCCCCAATAAATGAAACTACAGAAAAAAATGCATTAAGAGCTGCTCCGCATGAAGATATCAATTTAATCACAATTTTAATGACTGGAAGTGAACCTGGTCTTGAAGTTATGGATTTAGATGGTAGCTGGCATAAGATAGGTTGCGATAAAAACACATTGATTATTAATTCTGGTGACATGCTTAAAATGGCCTCAAGAAACTACTACCCCTCAACAACGCACCGTGTAGTTAATCCAGATAAATCAAACAATGTAAGTAGGTATTCTATGCCTTTATTTATTCATCCAAGAGACGAGGTAAGTCTGAATGAAGAACATACAGCTCGATCTTACCTTGATAAAAGATTGAGTGAAATTGGTTTAAAGAATTAAAATTATTTTATAGGTAATCTTAATTGGAATCAAGTGAGATTGCTCTTTTTTCCTTAAACTCAGTGCCCTCGTTCCATGTGGGCCATTCATCGTTCTGAGATATAGCATATCCTACTCTAAATAAAATTTTATTATCCTCAATCATTCCATCGTAAACCCAACTATCTAATACTTCATCGCTCAATGCATGGTAATGATTATCTGTATATTCTTTCTTTTTCATTAAACCGTATTCTTTATTTTTACCGCGGACATCAATTCCCCCATTAACATACAGTGCGGGGATACCCATTTTAGCAAACTCAAAATGGTCAGATCTGTAAAAAAATCCTTTTTCTGGTTCAGCGTCAGGAGAAGTATATTTTTTATCCTGCTTAGAGGCAGATTCCAATATTTGATCTAAATTTGAATTTCCTTTACCTACAATGATTATATCCTTGGTTCTTCCATAGGTGTTGCCCATGGCATCAACATTTATAACGGCTAGAGTTTTGTTATGCGGATATAAAGGGTTCTGATTATAATATTTGGCACCTAAGAGACCATCTTCTTCCGCTGTAACTGCTAAAAATAAAATACTTCTTCGCGTGTTATCTTTTAATGTTTTAAAAGCTTTAGCTGCTGAAAGTATCATTGCCGTTCCAGATGCATTATCATTTGCCCCGTTGTAGACTTTATCGTCAGATAGTTTATTATTTGATCCCAAGTGATCCCAATGTGCCGTATAAATAATGTATTCATCTTTCAATACTGGATCATTACCAGGAATCTTCGCAACTACATTTTCTGATGAGACGTTTCGAAAGGTATTGGAAATGCGTGAAATAAATTTGACATTTAGTACTTCTGGTGTAAAGGTTTTGCTTAAAGATTTTTTCTTCATATCGGTAAAGGTAGTTCCAGACATAGCAAATAATCTTTTTGCAGTTTTTAAGGGAATCCAACCTTCAAATTGTAGTGAGCTTTTATTTTCTATCGTCAAATGCTCTGCGTTATGACCAGATTGTAATACGCTAAAAGGATAGCCTGCAGGTCCTGTTTCATGAATGACTATGGCTCCAGCCGCCCCTCTTCTTAAGGCTTCTTCATATTTGTAGGACCATCTACCGTAATAAGTCATAGCACTACCTTTAAACATGCTAGGATCAAAATTGCTTCCGTTCATTATTGGAGGATCATTTACCAGGACAACAACTATTTTACCTTTGACATCAATATCTTTATAATCATCCCATTCGTATTCTGGAGCGTATACTCCATAACCGCAAAAAACTATATCTACTTTTTCTAAATTTATTTTTTTCTGCTTTAGATATGAATTACCAATTATATCTATACCAGTTTTCATCGCCCATCTTTCCTCATCATTAATAAACTGAGTTCTTACAAAAGATTTTACGCCAAGCATATTTACCCTTTGAGTGAATTCACCGCTAGGATTTCCTGGCTCTAAATCTAATTTTTTGAATTCATCTACTAAATATTTAATTGTCTTCTTTCCACCTTTTGTAGCTGGCTTCCTGCCTTGAAAATCATCGGAAGATAAAGTTTTTATATAATTGGATAGCAATTCCTCAGAAATCACATTCTGAGCCTCTAATACGTCAGAGGAGTATAAATGTTTTTCCCAACCCGTTCTTTCTGATGAGCAGTTAGGTAAAGTCATCAATAAAGGTATAAAGTAATTAATTTTAATTTTAGGCATTAAGTCTCCACAATAGAATGAATAAATAAATTAGCTATATTTTGTACTTTGCTAAAAAAGATGCGTTTCCGAAAGATTGGTAAAAAACAGATAAGATAAAAACTAGAACAATAATTTTTTGAGCAATAACGTTAAATATTAGAGTGAAGTCATTTTCTCTTGGAGAAGGACCAAATTCTAATACAATGATGTACGCAAAAATTAGTAATGAGAATATTAAATAACCAATTGCATATTTTGATTCAAACCTGATGTCCTTATACATGGAATAAAAAAGCAGCATTGAGGCGATAAAAAAACTGCGAAACGCCCAATTGACAGCAGCAACATGAGAATCATGTACATAATTATGCGGAGTAAAGCCAATAATTATAAATGATATTGCACCAATTATTCCAAAAATTGATCCAGCCTTCGCTATTTTACTATACTGAGAATCAGCATTAAAAAGTTTCATAAAATTATAAAAATACAATATGAAATTTAAGCCAACCAAAAGAAGCCCTAGGGCAAATAAAACTACAGATATGATGTTTTCTTCCGATAGAATGCCTAAATCACTAAAAAAATTTCTTGTAAAAGAGTATCCAATGGAACTTGGATTGTGAAGAGTGCCGCCCGAATAGAAAAAAATTGAGGCACAAAACAAAAAGATAAATAAACAGATTGTATACCTTGGTATTCTTACCAGGCTATTATGTAGTGACATTTTGATTCTGCTATACCTTGATATGTTATTTCCATCCTTTTGATACAAGTATTTGTAAGAGAGCGGTAGTAATTACAAAAATCATAAATTTATCATTTTCTCTTATTGTTACAATAAGACCAACGAGACAAACCGCTAAAGCAAAAAGGGTTAAATATTTTTTCATTTATTCTCCAAAATTTTATTTATTTAATTCATGATGTATAAAAAATGCTATTTTGTTGGTAAGCTTTTGATGCCAGCCATAATGCAAAATATATAAAAAATTATATTACCTATCATTAACCCAGTATACAATAAATTAATTGAAGATGCGCTGTATGGATCTAAAGTAAAGAGTGTGTAGATAATCAGTATCACATTTATTAGCGAAATAATCGATAGTGCATTTAAAAAATTAGTATTCAGAAATTTAAGGCGTGACAGACTGAAGACATATGCAGACAAGCCGATCCAATAGGTAATACCAAATCCAAAGACCAGACTAAACTCGATCATCACCTGATTTGATGCTGTATTAGCGTCACCCCATATAATGATAAAATCTTGCGACCAGGCAATTATAAATCCAACGGTTGAAAGTAAAAACAGGAACAATCCAAACGTCATTAAGACTTCAACATTATTTTTTTTGACAGTATTGAAAAGTGCAAAGATACCGTATGAAATTAGCGCAGAGCCGAGTATTGAGAATACTGCATTAAGAATACTTACATTGCCATTAAGTATGATCTGATTTGCAAAAAAAGTGAAGAGATGCTCACCTTCTTCAGGTCTATTGTTTCTTACTAATTGAATCAGAAAGGGTATAAAGCTGAAAATCGATCCAAAAATAAGAGAAAGGCCATTCAAATCTTTTAACGATAATTTATTCAAAACTATTCACATTCATTGTTTTTTTAATTTCTGTTAGCCTGTCAAAAGCATCTATTGTTATGAAGGAACCTCTAAAACTTTTATCCATTTGATCTATTACCTCATACCATTCTTTTAGATTTTCTTTTGATGGGGTGTTAACTTTTAATCCATATTCTTTCATAGCATCAACTGCATTATCTGAACCGTACCTATTCTTATCTTGAAATCTTCTTCCAATGTCTTTTGTTATCTTCATCATTGATTTTTGATAGGTGGGTTTTAACTTATTCCATGTACGCATATCTACAACAATAGCTGCAGTTAAATTACCCCACTTCATGTCAAGCATATTGTCTGCAATACCAAATATTTGCTGCGATAGCGCATACAGAGGATTTAGCCCTAGAGAATTTATCATGCCTGTTTGTAAACCAGTTAGTATGTCCAGAGTTGTTAATGGAACTGGCTGAAAGCCATTTTCTTCATACAGTTGCACAGCTTTATAATCTCCAGCCCATGTCCAAATTTTTGTTTTTTTAAGATCCGATGGTGTATAAACAGGATCTGTGGAAAACCAGTATACCCAACCTATATCTATCATTGTTAATAATTTAAATCCGTTTTTTTCACTTTCACCGTAAAGCTCAGAGCTAAGCTCGCTTCTTACATAATCAACATCGTCATAATCTTGAAATAATAAAGGATAATTAAAGGCAGTGAAATACTCATTAACTTCCGTCATTCCCTCAGTTGTTAGTGCTGCACCATGAATTTGGCCTATTCTTATTTTTCTAACCATGTCTCTTTCGTCACCTACAACTCCACCAGGATAAATTCTTAGCCTTACGTCTCCATTGGTAGCATTTTTCCACTCCTGACCCAATTCTACCAGTAAGCCGTGCCATTCTGTTCCTTCAGGTGCAAGAGTAGCCATCTTAATAATAATTTTTTTTGCCTGAACATTACCTGATAGAAGCAGTACAGTTAAAAAACTTAATATGGATCTATAATTCATTAAATTAATAAAATAATTCATCTATGTTGTCCAAAAGCCAATTTGCTCTTTTTCTACCAATGTAATTAGTTAAAGTTAGCTCTGGATTAGCGTAAATATCTATATTGAGAGCTTTATATAGCATATTGGTAAACTCTTTCTTGTTTTGGCTTGAAACTGCTATGTTTTCAGCATAAGAAATATAAGGAGAAAGATCTTGACCATCAGAGGCCTCTACAGCTTTTTTAAAATAGTTTTGAGCAACAATAAACTTGTCTTCTTTGGCATCGTGTCTAATAATAGAATAGGAAATCATAGCTGTATAAAAAGAGCCGAAATTCCATGAAGAGTCAAGCTTCATACCTTCCTCTAATAATAAACCAATTTTTGGCAATTGAATAATCCATTCTGGATCGCCATTACTGGATTGAATTACTCCTGCATATGCACCGGCAGCCCAATACAACTTTTCAGCACTCTCCTTTTTAAATTTTATTTCATTATTGTCTTGACCATTAATCCACAATAAATAATTTGGATAATCCAATACAAGAGAAGTATTAATGTAGTTTAATGACCTGATAAAATCATTATGGGCTCTTAAATAAGCAGCTTTACCTTTATCATAGTCTTGATTTTTTAATTCCTCAGCTTCATTCAAAGAAAAACCGTACAAGTATGTTATTAATTTTTTGGAAGCTCGAAACTGCAGGAGTGAATTATCTGGATCTTTAACAGCATTTTTTTCAGTTTTACCTAAATCAGCTAAGAAGAATTTTTTTGAAAAATTAGGAGAATAGTTTAACGCAAAAACGCTAATACGAGGAGATGAACAGGAAATGTTTAAAATAAATAAAAGAAGTAAATATTTTGTGAATTTATTCGTGGAGTTCATTGTACAACGGGAAAGATTCACATAATTCCTTAACTTTTGCATTCACTTTTTTTGATATATCTTCATCGTCAATGTTTGTTACAATTTTATCGATCAAATTTACAATTTGAACCATTTCATTTGGACCCATTCCTCTAGTGGTCAATGCTGGTGTACCTACCCTAATGCCGCTAGTTATAAATGGACTTCTAGTGTCAAATGGAACCATGTTCTTGTTGACTGTAATGCCTGCTTTCTCAAGCGATTTTTCAGCCGCTTTTCCTGAAATGCCTTTGCTTGTTAAATCTATAAGAACTACGTGAGTATCGGTACCACCTGAAATTATCTTATAGTCTTTTTTAATAAACTCGTCCGCCATGGTTTTTGCATTATTTACAATATTCGCTGCGTATTCTTTAAATTTTGGGTCAAGCGCTTCGCCGTATGCTATTGCCTTAGCTGCGATAATATGCATTAAAGGACCACCTTGAACACCTGGCATAACTGCGGTATCCAAAATTTCAGAAACCATTTTAATTCTACCCGATTTTGGAGCAACCACATTCCAATTATTTTCAAAATCCTTTCCCATCATTATCATGCCACCCCTAGGTCCTCGCAATGTCTTGTGAGTGGTAGTCGTTACTACATCACAATAAGGCATTGGTGACGGATGTATTCCCGCTGCAACTAGTCCCGATGGATGGGCTATGTCAGCCATAAGATAAGCACCGACACTTTCAGCTATTTCTTTAAAATCTGAGAATTCAACAAATCTAGGATAAGCACTGCCTCCGCAGATGATGACTTTGGGTTTGTATTTTTTTGCAATTTCTAAGACACTATCCAAATCTACCCTTCCAGTTTCTTTGTTAACTTGGTAGGAAACAGCATTGTACATCTTACCAGAGAAATTGACTTTACTTCCGTGAGTTAAATGACCTCCATGTGCTAAATCAAGACCCATAATAGTGTCTCCAATATCCGCAAAAGTCATTAGTACGGCCATATTAGCCTGCGAACCTGAGTGTGGCTGAACATTTGCATATTCACAGTTGAATAATTCTTTAGCACGATCTCTAGCAAGATTCTCTGCTTCATCTACATGTATACAGCCCCCATAATATCGGGCACCGGGATAACCTTCTGCATATTTATTGGTCATCACGCTTCCAGCCATCTCGAGTATAGGGTAGCTTACAAAATTCTCAGAGGCTATAAGCTCAAGGGTATTATATTCCCTATCTAGCTCACGAAGCAAAATATCATATATCTCTTTATCAGAACTTTTTACATGACTATAGGGTTTTGAGAATTTAGACAATTTATTACCAATTACTTTTTTTATTAAGTCTTTCACCAACCCAACTATAGCACTCGGAAGTGGTTTTAATAAACCCTTTATTTTTAACATTAGCATCCATCATAAACCATTGAGCCTTACCGAAAAGCACTTCGTTATCACTAAGCCATGATTTTGAGCGATTATATCTTGAAAAACCTAGTTTTTCTGCTTTATCAAAGGCCTCATAAGCTAGTGTTGCGACTACCCTATCATCTGTGGTGATTTGACCCGACCTACAGGCCTGAAAACCTTTGTAGTAAACGTTTGCTTTGGCTGCAACAGATTCTCCCTCATCTGACAGCATTACAGCGCGATCTGCCCAGTCAAAAGCAGAACTGTAATCCTGGTTTTCTAGATATACTTCTGATATTTTAATTGCGGTTCGGAAGTTTCTGGGATCTAATCTGAATAATTTTTCGTAAGTTTTTGCAGCAGAATTAAGATCATCTGCAGTGTCATAGGCTTGAGCTAATTTTCTAAATGCTACTTTGCTTGTTGGATCTTCATCAACAACTTGTTTTAATATTTTTATTGCATCGTTGGGTCTATCTGCTTCTAAAAGCTTGTCTGAGTAATCTAGACCATAACTAATATTATCTGGATTGCTTTCAAAGCGACTCTTATATACATCCAAAGGGTCTCTACCACTTTTTTCATAAGCTTGAGCTAAATCGCTTTGAGCGCCTTCATTGTTAGGTTGAATCTTAAGAAGATCCTTTAAAACAATAATTTGATCGTCATATCTTCCTTCATTACCATAAAGTTTTGACAATTCAGTTTTAATATCGATATCTTCTGGTGATAGAAATGATAATCTATCAAGCTCATTCATCTGTAAATCTTTTTTGCCTTGTTTTTGATAAGAGTATGCTAATCTCTTCCTTAATTCAACATTCTCAGGTAAAAAATTTAATCCTTTCAATAAAACATATTCCGAACTGTCATATCGACCCATGTACTCATATGCAATTGCATAATACAAATAAACTTCTTTTGGGTCATCGCGATCACATCCTAAATCTGTTAATTCACCATAAACCTTTACGGTATTTGTCCAATCTCTGTTTTTATAAAATTCAGCTGCGCTACTAAAGACCCGAGGACATCTAACTTTGCGTATCGAATCTTGACGAGCTTCTTCTACGGCATCAGCACTTACTTCTGGTGCAGGTGGAGCACACATTGTGATAAATACTGCAATTGCAAAGAAAAATATTTTGTTCTTTAAAATACTGGCTGTCATTGTTTTGCTCTCCTTCTCAAAAACCATACATCTCCCACACTAATACCAATGGAAAATTGTTTGAATGATTCATTAAAATTATTTTTTGAGGAACGTGTTCCATTATTATATGATAAATCTAACTGATTAGCTGTGTTACCAAATTTAATACCAAGACCCATTGATAAGCCATTCTCAATTATGTTATTATCAATAGATGATAATTTAAAATCTTTTCGATATGCACCCAATCTAAAGGTGATCTTATCTTGCCAATCCTTATCGTCAACATTACCAAATTTAATGACTCCAATTCCTAAATGATTATTTGACACAACGTGATCATTAAATAAACTGAAATCTTTAATATTTTGTGCATTATCATTCCATAATTGAAATTCAAAATAGGTATTTAGAGAATTTTTGAAATCTAAATTAAGTCCCATGCTAAATGCATTTGGAGCATATACATTTTCAACTCTTAAGGTATCGGCGCCTGGATCTTGTGGAAAATCGTTACCTGTTGGTAATAAATCGCCATCTGTATCTTCAAAAAGATCAATTGAATAAACATAAACAGATAAAGGTGTACTTGTTTTAGTTATTCCCGTATAAACACTGACTTCTAAGTTATCTGAATCAAAGAATTCTCCAGAAAAAAACATATTATAGTTAGACCCTCTGTAGGTATTCACACCGTAATTTCGATAGTAGATATTATTTAATATAATAGCTTTTTCAATCCTTGAGGATCCAAAAAAACTATCAAAAGATAGGCCAATATTCATACTATTGTTGATGGGAACCGATAAAGCGAAAGTCGATGCCATCACACCGCCACCTGATTTAAACTCCTTGAAAGCTGACAAATTTTCACCATTCATAAGAAAATTAAGAGTATCAGTTTTGAAAAATGTATTTAAATCATTGACTGGCTTTACCGATAAACCGATCGCATATTTGCTTCGTATAGGAACAAGAAACTGGATACCTCCAAATTGCGAGGAATTACTTGTAAATGAAGATCTATTTAAATTGAACGACTGTGATTCGTAAGTACTATTTATATAAGAGTGTTTCAAGTGACTCCACGTAGATGGGTTTCCTATAGATACTTTATTGATGAAATTTGGAACCAGTCCAATAGAGCCTAGACCATTTTCGGGTGCGAAAAATGAGGACTTAGGTAGGCCTAATCCATAGGAATTATAAATGGACTGATTAAACCCGAAAGAAAAAATGCCATAAACAAACAATGCCTTTCTAAGGAAGAACATAAGTAATCCTTAGTTTTGGGTAAAATTGTGAATTTTCTATTCCATAAAATCTTATAGTTTTAAAAGGATCTACATCAACATTTGGCTGAATATTGAAGGTGTGAAAAGAATTATTTTCCGATAAAGATTTTTTTAACGCCGAACGATGGTTGAATTTTAGAGCATTATCTTTAATTGCAGCTGAGGATCCATTTGTTAAATCATATGTAAATGCCTCTTCCGTAAAACTAGAAAAGGAATTGGGAAAGTCTAAACCAGTTAATAGATATGAATTTATTATAGAAGATTCGGTTGAATCTTGATTAACCGAGTTGAATATCAATTCGGCTTTTCTAAAAACACTGCCTTCTGGGATATTCCACGATTTAGAATCTACGGTAATTAAGGATTTAAGACCTTTAGCCAGTGAAATAGATAAATTTGTTGTGTCAAGATCGTTAAGATCCGGAGGAGTTAGGATAGTTAAATCATCAATAATATTGTGAGTATTAAGTGTATCAATTGTTAAAGTGTCACTAGCAAAGTGCTTAAAATAAACGGATAAATTAGAAACGGTTGACTG
>CAJWTA010000004.1 GCA_913046805.1 uncultured Fidelibacterota bacterium
GGTATAATGGGTCTTGAAATGATGGGAGTCCCTGTTGCTGAATTTCCAAGTGCAATGCTACCCATAACCCTATGGTCTTTACCAGCTGTGACTGGCTTAATGAACTGGAATTCAAATTAATTTAAGTTCTAAATAATTTTAAAGCCCAACCAATTATTCTAAATAAGCGGTTCACCCTAATTTTTCTTGCCTTAAGCTCGATTGCGAGCTCACAGGAACACCTTTCTGTTGGTTTCTGGAACGTTGAAAATTTATTTGATCTCGTAGATGACCCAAACAAAAACGATCAAGAATTTTCGATTGGAGGTCGTAAAAATGTCACCAGTGGTATTTATGATCTAAAAATAAAGCATTCAGCTGAAGTGCTTTCAGATCTTAATGCCGATATAGTGGGTTTGTGCGAAGTTGAAAACTTGAGCGTTTTGGAGGACTTGAATCGCGCTTATGTAGATCGAGATTATAGTATTGTTCATTATGATTCCCCGGACGAGCGCGGTATCGACAATGCGCTTCTTTATGATAGTAATAAATTTACTGTCCTATCAAGCAGGCCAATTCAAAACACCTTAAATAATAATGACAAAACAAGAGATATTCTTTATGTTAAAGGTCAATACCAAAAGGCCGTACTGCATTTATTCGTTAATCACTGGCCCTCAAATTACGGCGGCGTTGAGAAGGCTATACCAAAGAGAGCTGCAACTGCAAGCTTAATCAAAAACGAGATTGGCAAAATTCAAGCCAATGATTCTTACGCTGAAATCATACTGTTGGGTGATTTCAATGAAAATCCTGATGAAGCGAACGTAATATCTCTTGAAAAGATAGGATTTAAAAATTTAATGAAATCAATGATGGGAAAACCAAAAGTAGGTACTTACGTCTACCGTGGAAAAGATTATTTTTACGATCAAATCATTGTAAATAATGGCTTGCGGGACAACAACAAGCTTACCATTATGAAAGGATCTGTACTTATTTTAGACTTACCAAAATATCGCCAACAAGAGGGTAAATATAAGCATTATCCGTTTCGGTTTTGGGCTGGAAATAGATTATTAGGGGGATATTCTGACCATCTTGCAATCAAGGTGTTGATAACTATTAAATAGCTTCTTCATTTGCTCATTGCAAATAGAAAAGAATTTTCACTATTATACAATCTTAATAGATTAAATAAAAATAGGAGTAGAAATGCATAGATTATTATCATTTTTAACAGTTATGATGTTCTTTAGCTCCACACAGCTATTAGCAGATGACAAAAAAGATGTAATTAAACAGATCATGTCAAATAATGCATATGCAAAGAAAAATTTACAGAATGCAAACGAGTATTCTTCGCAGGGGGCATTAGAGTTTTGGTCGAGTGGTGGGCTTTTGCAGAGCATAGAGCCTGGCCAGGTTCCACCAAAATACGACAGAATGAACATAGACTTTAAGCACATCGAGGTCATTGTGCTTGTACCAAAAAAAGCTGCGGTGGCAATGTATTATTCTGAAGGATCAATGAAACCAGAAAATGCACCAGCTGTATCGCATTACTTGACCCGGGTGACTCAAGTATTGGTCAAAGAAGGCGGTAAATGGAAAGTTAGAGCATCGCATTGGTCGCCTGTAGCTGGTGGGTCTGGAACATCGCAATCATCAGTTGATTAAATCAGCTCTAAAATATTATTAAAGCCCTAAAGTAAATAGGGCTTTAATAATATTTTTTATCTATTAATGATAAAAATATTTAACTTTTTAAACAATTATGCATCTAATATAGAAAGACACACGAAATTAAGGAGCATATTATGAACAAATATTTTTTACCGTTTTTAACTTTTTTGTTTTTCGCAACTGGGTGTGAGAATTCAATTCGCAACGAATCAACAGACCTCGATAGCTTTGAGTTGCAGGAATTTTCATCAGAATTGAGTTATGATTTGGGCTTAAGCAAATCATCCACTGATGCCATGAACAACTCACTTGACCGACATGGTAAGCGAGGGAAATATCGTGAGCCAGGATTTCTTTGGAAAGTATCGGCTGAAATGTCAGATCAATTAACGGACGATGAAAAAGCTGTACTTTTTGAAAAAATGGATGAAAAGGATATTTCAATCTTTGGAAATGGCAAAAGAAAAGGCGGTAATTCTGGTAAAAAAGGAAATAAACAAGGTTCTGGCATTTTTAAGATCCTTTCTGATGACCAAAAAACTTTATACAAGAGCATGATGTTAAGCTACAAGGATAAGTTCAAATCCTTAAGGTCCCAAGTTAAAGATGGAGCAATATCTAAAGAGGATGCTAAGAGTCAAATGCGTGCCCTTAAAGATGCGATGCAAGCAGAAGTGGATGCATTATTAACGGATGAACAAAAAGCTCAAATTGAGCAAAATAAAGCAGATCGCAAGGCTAAGCAACTGGCTTTCAGAGACTCATCAAAAGCCGTCATGATAGAGGTTTTGTCCATGTCCGAAGAGCAGGTCCTTGCTTACGATAACGCAAAACAAGAAGCCAAGGATTCTGCCAGTGCTTTATTTGAGCAATCCAAGAATGGAGATATTGATCGTGAGACTCTACGAGCTAGTTTAAAGGCGCTATTTTCAGAAAGAAACATTAAGCTTGAATCGATCTTTGATGTTCGTCAGTTGGATATTATAAAAATACATAAAGCCCTATCTTTGCGTATGAAAAAACATCGCTCATCAAAAGGTCCAAATGGAAAGAAAGGCGGGCGTAGTAAAGGCTAAAAACACAATTAAAAGGCTGATTGATATGCATTAATCAGCCTTTTAATTATGTTTAACCACATATTGCTACTTATGACTAAGTTACGAATAGCTTAATTAAACTTTAAAAAGCGAAACTATTTGTTGTCAATTTCGTTTTTATAGCAGAAAGAAGGATATTGTGATTAATTCATTCCTTGAAATATTATTTAGTATTTCTCTATTTATCTTTGGCGGGAACATCATAGACACCAAGTTTTCTTTACATCATTATGAAGACGATGATTATAAAGAAATTTTCTTTCTTAAAAATAAAGACTCAGTTATCAAAAAATGCACAAAACATTTAAAGTTTGAAAATATAGAAAAAACAATGCGCTCCAAGCCTGAAGGTGGGCAAGAGGCTGTATATAAAATTACAAAGCTAAAGGAAGATTCATGAAAAAATTATCTTTATTAACAATTTTGGGTCTATTGGTTGTTGTTGGTTGTGAAAATATGAAAAATGACAACGATATAAGCCTCGATGATCCTGAACTGCAAGCTTTAGCGGAAGGTTTAAATGCGGATATTGGATTAAGCAAATCCTCAGACGATGCATTTAAGGATGCGCTCAACAGACACGGAAAAGATGGTAAACATCGTAGAGACCCAGGGTTTCTTTGGAAGGTCGCTGCGGAAATGCAGGAAAATTTAACACAAGATGAAAAAGATAAGATGTTTTCTTGGATGGATAAACATGCAATTACATTCCTGCACGCTCCTGACAAAAAAAATCATCGTGGACCAAAAGGAGATAAGGGTGGTGTTGACCTGCGCCTTATGATGATGGTTTTAGATTCCGATCAACAGGAGGCGCTAAAGCTTATTATGGATACCTTCAGATCTCAAATGGAAGAGGTCATGCGAGCCATGAGGGAAGGATCGAAAGATGAAGCTACAGCAAAAGCTGAAATTGAAGCACTCGAATTATCGATGAAGAATGAAATAGATTCCTTACTTACAGATGAACAAAAAGATAAAATTGATTCTATGCAGTCTGAAATGAAGCAAAAAATGGAAGATCTTCGTCTGGCTGAGCGTGATGCTATGATTTCTGCTTTAGGTATGACATCGGATCAAGCTGTTCAACTAGCTGCAATCAACAAAAAACATGAAGAAGCCATCAAAGCGCTCTTTGAATCCATGAAGAAGGCCGGTGATGATGCTGATAAATCTACTTTTGAAGAAAAGATGAAAGAATTAAGCGCTACACGAAACAATGAACTCGAAAGATTATTTAACGATAAACAATTAGAAGTAATTAAAGTTCATGCTTCTCTCGTCATGATGTTTTCGAAGCATTGCGATGGAAGAAAAGATGGCGGATGGGGAGATTTAGGCGGTAAAGATGGCTCTCGTAAAGCTTGTATCGATCGTTCAAAAATTTCTGACAGTCCCTGCATAGAGGTATATGATCCAGTTTGTGGTTGCGATAAGGTGACCTATGCCAATAGCTGCAAGGCAGCAAACGCAGGTGTTACTTCAACTGTTCCTGGCGTTTGCAGATAAAGACATTGAAAAATATTCTATTATTACTAAGTCTTTTACTTATCATTTCATGCGAAGAAGAAAAAGACAATGAAGCTTCTTCAAGCTCAAATCTCATTGGTAAATGGAATATGTCAAATATGGGCGAATATGAAAATGCGAATTGTTCTGGAAAAATAGATTACACAGGTTTTGCGTTTATGCAAGTCTTTGGTGTATCGCAAGTAATGGAGTTTAAATCAAACGGAACAATGACATTATCCATATCAATGTTAGGTGAAAACGAGGTGCTTTCGGCTACATGGACGGAGGGAAAAAATCAATTTTGCACAGAAGGAGAGTGTATAGACTTTACTGTGGACGGAGACATACTAACCTATAATGATAAATCTGAAGCGTATTGTGAAGATAGTGATGGTAATGAGACAGATCAAACATCTGAATCTTCCTGCATGAGCGCTGGAAACGACTGGTATGAAGCCTCATGCACAATCACAGAATATACCAAGCAATAGTTCGTTAAAAAGTATTTTTTAAAAAGCTGAGGAATTTCCTCAGCTTTTTTTTAACCTTTTTATATTATACTAGTCTAATTAAACAAATGCATGCGCACAGACAACGAACTAATAAAAGATTTTCAAAAAGGGAGCGAAGAGGCCTTTAATGTTTTGGTCGATAGATATCTTACGAATACTTACGGCTTCTTTAGGAAATTTACCGATTCAAATGAAGAAGCAGAAGATCTTGCACAAAATGTCTTTATTAAAATGTATAGATCACTAAAGAAATTTCGCTTCGAATCTGAATTTAAAACCTATTTGTTCAGAGCCAATGTAAATATGTCCAATACGTATCTGCGGAGAACAAAATGGCGCAATTTGCTTCACTTGGACCAAGCTCCTGAGCCTAGCTTTATAGATAACAGCGTTGAAGATGCATGGATGAAAAAAGAGCTGTGGGATGCAATTGCAACTCTTCCCAAAAGACAACGAATGATTATGACGATGCGCTTGACAGAAAGTATGCCATATAAGGAAATTGCAAATACATTAAATATTTCAGAAAATTCAGCAAAAGTTAACTATCATCATGCAGTTGCAGCACTAAAAGAAAAATTCAATGAATAAAATGAATGTTGAAAAACAAATTAGGAGGATTCAAAAAGAGGAATCTGCAAGCATTGATTCACGGGTTTTTATAAGTAACTTGCATATGAAGCGTGCTCAGAATGACGCGCTAACTACACAGCGAATTAATGGATTGGTGACGTTTTGTTTATTGACTTTATTTAGCTTTTTAACAGTAAGTCAACTGGCTTACGAGCCAGGCACTTTTGCTTCAACTGATTTGATTCCATTTGAAGAAATGGATGCGGAAACCGAAACTTATGTCGTTGAACTTGCTAACTACCTTGTTGACTCTAGCAAGGATATATGGAACACCTTGGAATTTTTTGATGAAATTAATTTTGATAATTTAATCGCCTCAAACTATGGAGATATAAATGAATAAAATCGCTATACTTTTAATAATTATTTCCACTGCGATATGTCAACCAGGAAAACCTGCGGGTCCTGGTGGCCAGTATGGAAATAGGATGGAAATGATGATGGTCTGGAAAATGACCGAATATTTAAATTTATCGGAAGAGCAAGCTGAAAAACTTTTTCCTAGAATGAGAAAACAGCGCGTTAAGATGAGAGATTATTTTGATAATGAAAAAAAATTGTTCGATTCGTATTTAGCAAAAATTAAAAAAGGCGAAAACATATCTCAAGCTGATGTTAAAGCTTTATATAAAAAAATGGATGATTTAAGTGAACAAAGAAATGATGCACGCATGAAATTTTTTCAATCTACCGCAGACATCCTTGATCCCGCTCAACAAATTTTGTTTTTAAGTTTTGAGCCTTATATGAAAGAGGAAGCACAGAAAGGTATGAAAGATCGATATCGCAAGAAGCCGGACCCGAGAATGAAAAAAGGTAAACGCCGCAGATAAAGCATTTAGCAATTTAAAACCCTCTATTTTAGAGGGTTTTTTTGTATGATGATATTCAATCAGTTGGCTAATTTAAGTTGTGAATACGATATACAATTTTAGCGCAGGCCCTGCCATGCTTCATCCTTCAGTTGTTAAGGCAACTTCAGATGCAACGGTTGAATTTAAGGACACCGGGATGAGTTTAATGGAGATGAGTCATCGTTCACAACCAGTGGTGGATATGGTTATTGAAACCGAGCATCTGGTGCGCAAGCTATTGAAATTGACCGATGACTTCAGAGTTTTGTTCTTACAAGGCGGTGCTTCATTGCAATTTTGTATGATTCCTATGAACCTCCTCCGAAAAGATCAAACGGCAGATTATACGAATACCGGTACTTGGTCTCAAAAAGCTATAAATGAAGCAAAAATATATGGAAATGTTAATGTTGTCTCCTCATCTAAAGAATCGAATTATACTCACATACCCAAAGAATTCGATCAATCAGATAATGCGAGGTATTTACATTTAACATCGAACAATACCATTTATGGAACTCAGTGGAGTTCATTCCCTAAACCGAAAAATGAAACCTCTTTCTTGGTTGCAGATATGTCATCAGATATTTTTAGCAGAGAATTTGATATTAGCGATTTTGGTTTGATTTATGCTGGAGCACAAAAAAATATTGGACCGGCAGGCGTAACTCTCGTAATAATCAAAGAAAGTATACTTAAAAATATTCCAAAAGAAATTCCTACAATGATGCAATACAAGACGCACATTAAAAAAGAATCAATGTTCAACACTCCTCCCGTAATGAGTATTTATGCTGTTAATCGCAGTTTATACTGGCTCGATTCAATTGGTGGTGTTTCTGAGATGGAGACTAAAAATAGAGCAAAGGCAAAAAAATTATATGAGGAAATAGAGCGCAATTCCTTGTTTAGGTGTCCTGTGAATCAAGATGATCGCTCAATAATGAATATTCCATTTGTTTTCAATGATAACCTCGAAGAGCTCCCGTTTTTAGAGTTTTGCAAAGATAGAGGTTTGTATTCGTTAAAAGGACATAGGTCTGTAGGGGGGTTTCGAGCTTCAATCTACAACGCAATGCCTGAAGCAGGTGTTGATGCTTTGGTTCAGGCAATGCAAGATTATGAGTTTAAATGAAGTGTATATAGTTCAGTAGGGATTTCAGAAATAATTAATCGAAGAGTTTGAAGTCTGATTAATTATTATTCATCCCACAGTCCTTTTTTACCAAGTTTTTTTATCTTGGGACGAATAACAAAAGCACAATAGGGAGCGTTGGGATTATTTTCATAGTAATCTTGATGATATCCTTCAGCCAAATAAAATTTATCCAATTCTTTAACTTCAGTAGTAATAGGATCATCAAACATCTTAGCAGCTTTCTTCAAGGCCAATTGTGTAGACTTTTTTTGCGACTCATTTATATAATATATGGCTGATCGGTACTGGGTACCAACATCAGCTCCTTGACGATTCAAGGTCGTTGGGTCATGCGCTTGCCAGAATATGTCAAGCAATTCATCATATGTTACCGCGCTAGGGTCAAAAATGATTTTGCAAACTTCAGCATGTCCAGTTTTACCCGATGTAACTTCTTTGTAAGTGGGATTTTTTGTTTGACCACCTGCATAACCTGAAACTACTTCGCTAACACCATCTATTCTTTCAAAAACAGCTTCAACGCACCAAAAACAACCTCCACCAAAAATTGCATATTCAGTATTATCTTTTGACATCTTTGAACCTTTCTTGTTTTGACCTAAAGCTAAGTTAAAAAGTAAGAATAGTGATAGAGCGTATGTTAAATATTTATTCAAATTTTTCTTTACAGTTCTTTTAGGTCTTTATGTAGAGTATTTAACATTTCTTTTGCGTCCCCAAAAACCATAACGGTATTTTCAAAGCCAAACAACTCATTTTGAATACCTGCAAATCCTGGATTCATTGTACGCTTGTTGACAATAACTGTTCTTGACTTATCGACATCGAGTATAGGCATTCCGAAAATAGGGCTAGAGTTATCGTGACGTGCTGCTGGATTTACTACATCATTCGCACCCAACACGATCGCCACGTCACAGTCTTCAAACTCGGGGTTTATCTCGTCAAGATCTTTTAAAAGTTCATATGGGATATTTGCCTCTGCTAAAAGCACATTCATATGACCAGGCATTCTTCCAGCAACTGGATGTATAGCATATAAAACTTTTTTACCCATGGATTCTAATTGCTCTGCTACCTCTCTAACAGCATGCTGTGCTTGCGCAACTGCTAATCCATACCCAGGAACTACAATAACTTTATCGGCTGCATCTAGTATCATAGCTGCTTCGTCCGTTGTTGATGATTTAATGCTTATTTGTTTTGCTTCAGATGATCCTTCTTCTGAGCTTAAACCAACAGCTCCAAAAATGACGTTAGAAAGCGATCTATTCATTCCTTTGCACATAATATTTGTAAGTATTAGTCCAGATGCACCAACAAGCGCTCCTGCAATTATCAAACCATTATTCATTAAAACAAAACCAGTAGCTGAAGCAGCAATGCCAGAGTAGGAATTTAGTAGAGAAATAACCACAGGCATATCAGCTCCGCCAATAGGAATAGTCAGCGTAATTCCTATTAGTGCAGATAAGGCAATCACAACATAAAAAGCATTTATTTCATTAGCACCACCACTAATCGTGTAGAAACCAAAACCGATCAAGCCAATCATTATAATTGCATTAAGGACTTGTTGGCCTTTGAAAACAATTGGCTGCCCACTTATAAAGCCTTGTAACTTCCCAAAAGCAATGAAGCTACCAGTCAATGTTAAAGTTCCAATGAAAATCGATAAGATGATTGTTGTAACCAAAAAAGTGGATTGGTCAGCAGTTCCGTATTTTGAAAAATACTCTGCTGTTGCAACAAGCGCGGAAGCACCACCACCGAAACCATTAAAAATTGCAACCATTTGAGGCATCTGCGTCATTTCAACGCGCAAAGCAAATGTAGCCCCAAGAATGGACCCAATAATCATTCCAATGGCTATTAGCTTATAATCTATTCCTCCAAACGAGGTAACAGTTGCTACAATAGCTATCAGCATACCGATAGATGCTAAAGCATTCCCCGTTCTTGCAGTTTTTGGTGAGCTTAATCTCTTGATGCCAAGTATAAAAAGAACTGCAGCTGCAACGTAAAATAAGTTTGTGTAGTCCATAATAATTATTTCCGTTTGAACATTTTTAGCATTCTATCTGTCACCATAAATCCACCCACACAATTAACGGTAGCAAAAACTACCGCCACTAGACCGAGCCACGTGCCTATCTCGCCATCAATTTTTGTGGATATAATGGCTCCAACGATCGCAATACCTGATATGGCATTTGATCCCGACATTAGTGGAGTGTGCAAAGTAGGTGGAACCTTTGTTATAATTTCAAAACCAACAAATATCGCCAAAATGAAAACAGTAATAATATTAATATCCATATTTAATCCTTGTTAACAGCTTCTTGAGTGGGTTTATGGGTTATTTTTCCTTGATAAGTGAAAATCGAACCCGAAATGATTTCATCATCCATATCAATCTCAATAGCACCTTCTTTTGTCATATGAGAAATAAAAGTTGAAATATTCTTTGCATAGAGCTGAGATGAATGTACTTGCATAGATGAGGGAAGGTTGAGTGTACCATCAATGATAACACCATTTTTATTTGTGATTTCACCAGAAATTGTATCTTGACAATTGCCACCGTTTTCAGCTGCAAGATCGATAATAACCGACCCTTTTTTCATGCTATCTACCATGGTGCTTGGAATTAGAAGAGGGGCTGGTCTTCCTGGAATGAGTGCAGTCGTTATTACTAGGTCAGACTTAGATATATGCTCTTTCATGAGAGCTTGCTGTTTTTCTTTATATTCATCCGAAGTTTCTTTGGCATAGCCACCCTCACCAACGCCGTCTGTCTCGTCACTTTCAACCTCAACAAATTTTGCACCAAGTGACTCAACCTGTTCTTTTACTTCAGGTCGTACATCGAACGCTTCGACTTGAGCGCCTAGTCGTTTTGCTGTAGCAATAGCTTGTAATCCAGCAACACCCGCTCCAACAATTAACACTTTAGCAGGAGGTATGGTGCCGGCTGCCGTCATCAATAAAGGCATATAAACAGGAAGGTGCATCGCGCCGCTTAGCACTGCTTTATAGCCAGCTACATTGGCCTGCGAACTCAAAGCATCCATACTTTGAGCAAGCGTGGTTCTTGGTATCAAGTGCATTGAGAAAGCAGAAATATTTTTTTCGGCTAATTTTTTAACAACATCAATATCGCGCGTAGTTTGAATCAATGAGATGTAGGAAGAGCCATTTTTAAGTTTTTCTACCTCATCTAGTGTCGCAGTTGCTACCTTTATAACCAAATCGGAGCTGGAGAGAATCGATGCAGCGTCAGGCACTATCTTTGCTCCGGATTCCTCATAATCGCTATCAGAAATAAAAGACAATTCGCCGGCACCGGATTGAATATGGACCTCTAAATTTGACTTGAGAAGGTCTTTAACAGTTTGCGGTGTTATGGCAACACGATTTTCACCATCTAGGATTTCTTTTAGTACTCCAACTATCATTATGTATCCTGTAAATAATTATAAATTTCAGCCCTGAATTTAATTAATTATTTATATATAACTTCAAATGATTAAACATTTTCCCAATGCTATAAGATTGCTAATTTTGAATATGCGTAAAACCAATACTATAATACTCTTTACTCTAGTTTTTGCTGGATGCTCTCTGTCTACTAAGATAGTTGAAAGCCACCCTAACAATGTCAAAAAATCAACTGAGATATATAATGGAAAAATCTTTGGCTCCAAGTTAATTAAAAAAACTTCTTATTATTCGAGCGGTCGCATTCAGTCAGAAACCAATTACTCTAACAATAAAAAGCACGGAAAACATATTTCATTTCATGAAAATGGGAAAATTGCTGTTTTAGGAAAATATAAGCTGGGATTGCGATCTGGTAAATGGAAATGGAAAGATAAAAACGGTAAGGTAGATTCTATTTATACTTTTAAAAACGATAGATATCATGGCAAAAATGAAAATTATTTTAATGGCGTCCTTCAAATATCGCAACGTTACCGCGAAGGAATGATGGATGGAAAATTTATTGAATATACTGAGCTGGGGATGGTTAAGTCGAAAGGAGCGTATCAAAACAATCTACCTTATGGCAAGTGGGAGTGGTTTGATGGTAATAAAAAAATCCAGAGAATAATAAATTATAAAAATGGGGTAAAAGATGGAGGATTTAAAATTTATACTGGTAATGATTTGACTTTGAGTGGTACCTATTTACAAGACAAGCGTCACAAAACCTGGAAATGGCATGACTCCAATGGTAAGCTTGATTCTGTAGCCAATTATTATTCTGGAAATCTTAATGGAGAATATAAGGTATGGCATGATAATGGGAAGCTGAGCGTTTCAGGACTCTTTGCCAATAATAAATTCAACGGAGAATGGAAGTGGTTTTCCGAAGATGGTCGAATTGATTCAATGAAGACTATGAGCGGTGGATTATTAGATGGACCTTCAAGGCTCTATTTTAAAAATGGGCAGATGAAAGAGCAGTCCTTCTATAAGCTCGGTAAATTAGATGGCATCAAAGATACTTATTATATTTCAGGACAGTTAAAAGATAGAACTGAGTATCGTCTAGATGAGAAAATGGGTCCATTTGAAATATGGACTTCAAGCGGACAACTGGAAGAGCGGGGTACTTTTCTTAAAAATCAATACCATGGAATAATTCAAAGAAACTATTCAACGGGATTGCTAGCATCTGCATCAACCTACAGTAGAGGTGAGTTGGAAGGTATTTCACAGATATTTTCTCCATCAAATTTTTTAAAAAAGGAATCTTTCTTTAGTTCAAACAGTGAAATTGCAAGGTTAGAATATCATGACAATGGAAGATTCAAGCGTGTTCTTATATTCAACAATGAAGACATCGTTTATGAACGCAAATGGAATATCGATGGTTTTGAAATTACCGATCAAAATTTTATTACTGGCACAAGAACACAGTCTGACTACTATCTGTCAGGCCAATTAAAATATGAATGTGTATATAAAAACGATCTAAAGCATGGTGTCGAGTGGTGGTTTGGAGAAGACCGTAATCCCACAAAAATAAACCTTTTTAATAATGGAAATAAAATAATTTCACATGAGCTTTCATATATTGATAATGATTAATATTAAAGCTGTAAATTAACCTCTATGGATAAATACACTACCTGGATAATAACCGGATCAATATTTGCTGCACTCGCTGTACTTTTTGGCGCATTTGGAGCGCATGGTCTCAAATCAAGGGTATCGGCGGAGGATCTATTAATATTTGAAACAGGTGTTCGCTATCAGATGTATCACGCATTAGCCCTATTAGTTTTGGGCTTAATAGCAATGAATTCAGCTGTAAATTTCTCCTCGCTTCCCTTTATCTTATTTGTTTCAGGAATCGTTGTTTTTTCTGGAACATTGTATCTAATTCCTTTAACTGGTTTGCGTTGGCTTGGTGCAATTACACCAATAGGTGGAACTGCGTTAATTGCTGGTTGGATAGCTCTGATTTATAACCTTATCAGATCGCAATAAATGTCAGAATCTAGAAGAGTCCTCGGTGTCTTTGATGCAACATCGATGGTAACAGGTAACATGATCGGCTCAGGCATTTTTTTACTTGTTGGTTTTGCAGCGGAACCTGTATCAGGAAACCTATCTCTCATTTTAGCTTGGGTCATTGGAGGACTTATGGCTCTAATGGGTGCTTTTTGTATTGCCGAGCTCTCAACAAGATTTCCACAGACTGGTGGCGATTTCATTTATTTGCACAAAGTATACGGACCGTTTCCATCTTTTCTGTATGGTTGGATGAGTTTAGTGATATTTCAGACCGGATCGACAGCAGTACTGGCATCATTTAGTGCAAAATATTTACTACAATTCGCTCCACAATTGCAATTTTTATCCGTACCAGGATTGGCTTCGTTGATCCTAATATTTTTTACAACAATCCATTGTTTTAAAGTTCAAATAGGTTCACGATTTCAATCTATATTGACAATTATCAAAGTACTTGGAATCTTTCTAATGGTTTTCCTTCTTTTGAGTACCCAACCGGTCAATTCTCCAGCTCCAATACTAGATACCAATCCAAGCAATCCTTATCTTGGTTTTTCTAGGGCGTTAACCCCAATATTTTTTGCATACACTGGTTGGAATTGTGCTGGATACATAGCAGGTGAAATATCTAATCCCAGAAAAACACTCCCAATCGCGCTGATCGGCGGAACATTCATAACGACAATTATATACGCTATTGTAAATTATTCCTTTATCAATACTTTAGGTCTCGAGAATATGAAAGGCCAGGAAATGGTTCCACTGCAGGCGTTGAACTCTGTAGGCGCAAGCCATTGGTCTGGTTTTTTATCGCTACTGATTTTACTAAGCGTTATGAGTTCACTTTCCATTCATACTCAAACCGCTGCTACTCGAGTAATTCAAGCGATGGGTCAACAGGGAATATTTTTTAAATTTATCGGCAAAACCAGTCCGCGTTTTTACACTCCTGTAAATGCCCTAATGGTTCAAGCAGCTTGGACCATTGGTTTGATGTTTTTACTGGATATTGAAAACTTGGTCGATTCTACCACTGTGGTAATGATAATGTTTTCTGCATTGTCAATTTCAACGCTATTTAAAATAGATAGATCAACAAAGGATGCATCAATATACAAAATTCCATTTTTTCCCTTAATACCTTTGATCTACATAATCAGTGCAATTTTTATTTGCTGGGGCGTAATTCAGTATCATTTGAGTCAAAACAGTTATTTACCATTCTGGGGATTATTTTTTTTAATTTCAGGATCGATAATTTTTTATATATGGAGGAAGTTTTACGATAATGAGCAGACTTGAAAAAACCCCATCCAAACAAACAGGAGCTAATTTGCTTAGTTGGGCTGAAGAGCGAATGCCTATACTTAAAAATATCTCTAAGCGCTTTATCGAAGAAAAACCACTTAAAGGTATTAAGATTGGAGTTGCTCTTCACCTTGAAAAGAAAACCGGCGTGCTTCTGCAGACACTCCAAAAAGGAGGTGCTGAAGTTTCGGCTTCATCCTGCAACCCTTTGACAACCGATGACGATGTGGCGGTAGCGCTGTCTGATGAAATGAACGTCCATGCCTGGTCCAATCAAAACGACGAAGAATATTACACATGTTTAAATAACGTATTAGAGTCTAAACCTAGGATCGTAATCGATGATGGCTGCGACTTAATATTTTTAGCTCATAAGGAATACCCTGAAGTTGTTAAAAACATGTATGGAGCATGTGAAGAAACAACCACAGGTATAGTTAGACTGCGCGCCATGCATAACGATAAAGCGTTAAAATTTCCAGTTGTTGCTGTGAACAATGCACATTCAAAATACCTCTTTGATAACAGATATGGTACCGGTCAAAGTGTGATTGAAGGTATTTTATCTGCAACGAATACGCTGATAGCAGGTAAAAATGTTGTTGTAATTGGGTATGGTTGGTGCGGAAGAGGTATAGCGCAACGCCTAAAGGGTCTTGGGGCAAAAGTTCACGTTGTGGAAACCTCAAATAGTGCACCTGATGGGCCTTCTGGGTATCACCGCGCCTTAGAGGCTCTTTATGATGGTTGTTGGGTTGGAACTTTGGATGAAATAGCTGATACTGGGGATATATTTATAACAGCAACCGGAAATAAGCATGTGATAAATAAAAAACATATGAATAAAATGAAAGACGGTGCGATTTTGGCAAATGCTGGACATTTTAACAATGAAATTGATTTAAATGGTTTAGAATCCATATCTGTTTCGTCGAATGAAATTCTTTCAAATGTTGATAAATATGAACTAAACAATGGAAAACATATAATATTACTCTCAAAGGGAAGGCTCGTGAACCTATCTCAACCTACCGGCCAAGGTCATCCCATCGAGATCATGGACGCAAGTTTTGCTACACAGGCATTGTGTGTAGAGCACCTGGTTAAAAATCATAAAAATTTAGATTGTTCTATTTACGATGTTCCAGAGCAAATAGATAATGAAGTTGCGCGAATAGCTTTATCGTCTCATAAAATTTTTCTAGAAGATCTTTCTGAGGAGCAAAAACAATACTTACACACTTGGCAAGAGGGTACCTAATGAAATTAAAAATTAAACCGTTTAATGATCTCGTTAAAGACATGTACGTAAATCATGGCCATTTTCATGTTGGCGATGCTGGCTTGGATTTATTTATCGCATCGAGCCAAACCATTAAAGCCGGTGAGACAACCTTAATTAAATTGCAGATTGCTTGTGAGTCTGTGAATCAACAGCCATATTTGCTTATGCCAAGATCTAGTATTGCCAAAACACCTCTACGATTATGCAACTCCATTGGGTTGATTGATGGTGGCTATCGTGGTGAGATAATGGCAGCTGTTGACAATGTAAAGACAGAGGATTACACAGTTGAGCCTAACCAAAGACTATTTCAGCTTGTAGCAATGAATGGAGCACCGATAGCATTTGATATTGTAGAGGAATTGTCCGCTTCAACTCGAGGTGAGGGCGGTTTTGGCAGCACTGGTAAATAGATCAGTATGAAAATTTTAGCACTCTTAGCTTAAGACTGCTAAAAATCATTGATACTTGATGAAAAAAATGATTAATTTCAGCGCTGAAAATTTTAAAAACTAACAAATAAATACAGGAGTTTTAACATGGCACTAAAAGTAAAACCTTTAGCTGATCGCGTAGTAGTAGAACCTGCACCAGCTGAGGAAGTGTCCTCCGGGGGCATTATTCTTCCAGATACTGCTCAGGAAAAGCCACAACAAGGTACAATCGCCGCGACCGGTCCAGGCAAAGTTTCAGATGCCGGTACAACAGTCGCAATGGAAGTAAAAAAAGGAGATAAGGTACTCTATGGTAAGTACAGTGGAACCGAGTTCTCCTATGAAGGAAAAGATTATTTAATTATGCGCGAGAGTGATATTCTCGCCGTACTATAAAAGGAGCATATTATAATGGCTAAAGAAATTTCATACGATCTCGAAGCCCGAAATGCCTTGAAATCAGGTGTCGACAAGTTAGCCGACGCCGTTAAGGTTACTTTGGGCCCAAAAGGTAGGAACGTAGTTATTGAGAAAAAATTTGGCGCACCTACTGTCACTAAAGATGGTGTAACTGTTGCAAAAGAAGTAGAGTTAGAAGATAAATTAGAAGATGTTGGAGCTCAAATGGTTAAAGAAGTTGCTTCAAAAACATCCGATGTAGCTGGTGACGGAACTACAACTGCTACTGTTCTTGCACAGTCTCTCGTTGCTGAAGGGCTTAAAAACGTAACTGCAGGAGCAAATCCAATGTCTATTAAGCGTGGTATTGATGCGGCTGCAAGCGCTGTCGTTGAAGCGCTTCAAGGTCAAAGCAAAGATCTTCCCGATTCAAAGCAAATCGCTAATGTTGGTAAAATATCCGCAAACAATGATGAAGAAATCGGTGAGAAAATCGCTGAAGCAATGGAAAAGGTTGGTAAAGATGGTGTTATTACCGTAGAAGAGTCAAAAACTGCAGAAACCTTTCTTGAAACAGTTGAGGGAATGCAATTTGATAGAGGGTACCTTTCTCCTTACTTTGTTACAAATTCAGATAACATGGAAGCTGAGATGGATGATGCCTACATTCTGATTTACGATAAAAAAATATCAAATATGAAAGACTTGCTACCGTTGCTTGAAAAAGTGGTTCAAACCGGTAAACCTGTCACTATAATTGCTGAAGATGTTGAGGGTGAGGCTCTTGCAACACTCGTTGTAAATAAGCTACGTGGCACTTTCAAAGTTCTTGCCGTAAAAGCACCAGGTTTTGGCGATAGGCGCAAAGCTATGCTTGAAGACATTGCTGTCTTAACTGGTGGTACGGTAATATCAGAAGATGCTGGGTACAAACTCGAAAATGCAACTCTAGACTATCTTGGAACCTGTAAGAGAGTAGTTTCTGATAAGGATAATACCACTATTGTTGGTGGTAACGGTGAAGCTAGCTCAATTAAAGCTAGAATTAATGAAATAAAAGTTCAGATTGAAAAGACTACTTCTGATTATGACCGTGAAAAATTACAGGAGCGCTTAGCTAAACTTTCCGGTGGTGTAGCTGTTATCAATGTTGGAGCCGCTACTGAAGTTGAAATGAAAGAAAAGAAAGCACGCGTTGAAGACGCTTTGCATGCTACTAGAGCTGCGGTTGAAGAAGGAATTATTCCTGGTGGTGGTGTTGCGCTTCTTAGAACTGCACCGGCCTTAGATAAGGTTAAAGTAGATGAAGAGGAAGCGGTTGGAGTAGATATTATGAGAAGAGCATTGGATGCACCTCTCCGTCAAATCTGTTCCAATGCAGGCGTTGAGCCATCTATTGTTGCACAAGCTGTGCGTGAGGGCAAGGATGATTTTGGTTACGATGCTAGAAGCGGTGAATATGTCAATATGTTCAAAGCTGGTATCATAGATCCTACAAAGGTTGCACGTGTTGCGGTACAAAATGCGACATCGATAGCCGGTATGATCTTAACTACCGAAGCAGCCGTAACGGAAATTCCTGAAAAGGAAGCCCCAGCTATGCCTCCAATGGATCCAGGTATGGGTGGCATGGGCGGCATGATGTAAATTGAGCAAATTGCTCTTACTCAAAAACCCTCTCTTTTTTCAAAGGAGAGGGTTTTTTTATATGCACCTTGATTACCGAAGATATGTCCTCTTAAATTCAGTATAGTTATGGGTACTATTAAGCTTAAAAATATGCAATTTTTTGGGTACCATGGTGTGTACGACCATGAAAAAGAACTTGGAGCTCCCTTTGAAGTAGATGTAGAAATTTCTAAATCGTTTAGTGAAGCTGCATCGACTGATGACATCGATCAAACTGTTAATTACGATGCGGTTTACAAATTGGTTCAAGATGCTGTGACAAATGTTAGGTACAATCTTATTGAGACCTTGGCTAATAAAATTGCAAATGGCATAATAGACAACTTTGAAGTTGAGAAAGTATTAGTTAGGGTAAGAAAGCCAAAAGTTCAAATTAACGGAATTCTCGATACAGTTGAAGTCGAGACAGAAAAAAAGAAATGAATCAGCTGGTTTATTTAGGTCTGGGCACGAACATTGGAGATCGAGATACAAATTTATTTACAGCGATCGCAGCACTGGATGTAAGGGATGAAATTTCTGTCAATCGCACTGCTTCCATTTATGAAACAGACCCATTGTACAAACTAGATCAACCCAATTTTTTAAATACCGTTGTTGAAATTGAGACTTCTTTACAGCCCGAAGTAATGATTCAGGTTTGTCAGGGGATTGAGCTGATGCTTGGCAGGCCCTTGAGTCGCGCGAAGAATGAGCCAAGAGTTATAGATATTGATATCCTTGCCTATGAAACAATTTCTGTAGAATTAGGTGAATTAAAAATTCCCCATCCTCAACTATTTGCACGTAAGTTTGTGCTAGTACCTTGGGTAGAAATTGCCCCGAATTTTGTTGTACAAGATTATGGAAAAAGTGTCTCTGATCTTTTAATGCTTTGTCCTGATCCGTCAACAATAAAAAAGTATAACTTGGAAAAAACTGCATGAAAAATTTGCAATATGTTGCAATTGAGGGAACTATAGGAGTAGGTAAGACTAGCCTCGCAAATCTTTTCTCTGAAAAACTCGGCGCAAAATTAATCCTTGAAGCATTTGAAGATAACCCTTTTTTAACCGATTTTTATGAAGACCCAGAAAGCAATGCCTTTCAAACACAACTATGGTTTTTACTTCAGCGTTACCAGCAACAACAAGAGCTTAGACAGGTGGATATGTTCCAACATTTAGTGGTTACGGATTACATGTTTGTAAAAGATAGATTGTTCGCAGCTTTAAATTTAAATGAAAAAGAAATGTCTCTATATGACAGCGTAGCAAAAATGATGGAGAAAAATGTCATTCATCCGGATCTTGTTATATTTCTACAAGCTGATACTGATACTCTAATGAGAAATATATTAAAGCGTGGCAGAGAATTTGAAAAAAACATGTCTGAGGATTATATAGATGCACTCAATCAAGTATACAATGAGTATTTTTTTCGATACCAAGAAACACCCCTAATTATAATCAACACAAACAACATTGATTTTGTAAAAAATCCCGGCGATCTTGAAGAGATGATTAGTTATATCCGACAGCCTGTAAGTGGCACTAAATTCTTTAATCCGTCATCAGGTCTACAGAATGCTTAGAACCTTAATTATTGCATCATTTGCATATTTTTTATTTTCTTATCTGAGAAGATCCTTTTTTACAAGTAAGTCGAACTTTAATTCCAAAAAAGATCAAAGCTATAAGAATCTTGATATAAAGGATGCCGACTTTGAGGATATTGAAAATGATTAATTATAGAAAACTTTTAACACCAGATCATAAAATCCAAGATATTGCATTATTACTACTTCGGTTTTTACCATCCTACTACATGGTAGTGAACCATGGATGGAAAAAAATTACCAATCCTCAAAAATGGGAGAGATATGGAAACTTCTTTACCAAGTATTTTGGCGATCTTATAGATTTTGCCAATATTCCTTTTGGGTTTATGGCTTCTTTTTCTGAATCTGTTTGTGCGATCATGATCATGATCGGCTTATTTGCTCAACCCGCATCTCTTTTATTGGCATTCACTATGCTTGTTGCAGCAATGCATCATATTACAGGAACTGGAAGCCCCGAGAATGCATGGGTATTTTTCTCGATTTACATAGCAATTACGTTGGTTGGGCCTGGTAGGTATAGTTTTGATTTTTTAATATTTTTACGAAATGGAAATAATCGCATATGAAAAAAATACAATTTTTTATAATCATTTTGACCGTTGTCTCTTTAGCTCAAGGACAATTTAAAAAAGGTTTTGGCTTTACGACAGGGGCTTGGGGATCTGGTTTTCATTACATGGGCGATTGGCAGCTTAATGAGACACTTTTCTCTGGTTTTGAGTTGAAATTTATCGATGTTAAAAATGATGGTGAAATGCCAGCTATCAACTACTATACAGGACAAACTTTTAACATAGGAGACGACGCTCTGATATTGTTTCCATTATTTGGAAAAGTAAGATTTTTACCTTTTGAAGGAATGATCGCCAATGATTTTTCACCTTTTGTAGAAATAAAAGCTGGCGCAAATTTTGCACTAGATGGTAATGGCAACGCAAGGACATTTCGAGGTCGTTGGAGTAATTCAGACTCCTATACTTCCTTTGGAGGTCAATTTGTTATCGGTATTATTTTTCCACAAATCAATGGCACTTCTATTATTACCTCGATAGGCTATGAAACTCTACCTATGAGTCAAAAAGTAGATGGGCGCGACAATTACGATGGTATGACTCTAAACATATCTTATATATTCAGAAATAGAAGATAGTAATGGATGAATTATTCCTGCATGTTCATCCATCTGATATAAATAACAACCAATTTAAACTATCTTCTGCTGAGAGCCACCATTTTCTAAAGTCACTTAGAGGTTCGGTAGGTGATGAAGTCTTTCTTTTAGATGGTATAGGTACCGCATTTCAATCACAGGTTAGCGCTATCGATAACTCTATTGTCAGTGGAAATATTAATCAATCCTTTGCAAATTTTGGAGAAAATAGAAAAAATATACATCTTGCGTTGGGTTTGATAAAGGGTAAGCGGATGGAAATTGCCATTGAAAAATCTGTTGAGTTTGGCGTCAAATCTATTCATCCTATACTTTTTGATCGAAGTATAAAGAAATCCCTAAACATCCAAAGGTTGTCAAATATTGTCACTTCAGCTGCCAAGCAGTGTGGTAGAAGTTTTTTCCCCGATATTAAGGAAACTCTCCCATTTTCAGACTGGGTAGATAAGTATAGAGAAAGCAATCTATTTGCATGCCATTTTCAGGGTAAATCCAAGCTTGAGAGTATTGTTGACACAGCAACAGATGATGTCATAATCATTGTGGGTCCGGAAGGTGATTTTTCTGATGCTGAAATTACCCTTTTAAATAACCACGGAGTTCCATTGGTAAATTTAGGTCAGAGGAGGCTTCGAAGCGAGTCTGCTTGTATCTCATCGCTAATTTCTGTTCAAAATATTATGGAAAATTGATATGAAGGATTGCTTGTTTTGTAATGTAGTTAATGGTTCTGTTCCAGTCAAAGCAGTAATCGAAACCGATACAATTTTGGCCTTTGAAGATATACAGCCCCAGGCTCCTATTCATGTATTAATCATTCCAAAAAAACACATAGCCTCCATAAATGATATTGAAGATAAAGATAAAGAAGTCTGCGGCGAGATGCTATTAGTAGCAAAAAAACTTGCAGAAATGTTAGGTATCAAAGATTCAGGTTACAGAACAATCTTCAACACAAATGAGGATGGTGGTCAAACAGTATATCATATCCATATGCATCTTTTGGGTGGTAGAAAATTAAAATGGCCACCAGGATAAGATTATTTTATAAACTCTTTGTTTTATGGTAATAGTAAATTTTTTATAATTTTTTTAGATTGCAACATCTTTTTACCTCGTAAATGTATATATCAGAAATAAATCTACACGGCTTTAAATCTTTTGCTAAAAAAGAAAAAATAAAATTTGGCGAAGGGGTGACTGTAATTGTTGGGCCTAATGGTTGTGGTAAAACCAATATTGTTGATGCTATACGCTGGGTATTGGGTGAACAAAAATATTCAGTTCTTCGATCAGGGAAGATGGGTGACGTAATATTTAATGGAGCAGAAGGATTGAAACCACTATCAGTTTGCGAGGCCTATCTTACTGTTCATAATAACCGCGGCAAGCTACCAATCGAATATACCGACATTGAAATTGGACGAAGAGTATATAGAGATGGGGAGTCAGAATACTTCATCAACAAAACACCCTGTAGATTAAAAGATATTCACGATCTTTTTATTGATACAGGTATGGGTTCAGATGCCTATTCTGTAATTGAATTAAAAATGATCGAACAAATTTTGTCTGAAACAGCTGATGATAGAAAACGAATGTTTGAAGAAGCAGCTGGGATAAATAAATATAAACAGCAAAGACAGTCAGCGCTGAGAAAATTTGACGCTGTCCAAAGAGATTTGGATAGGGTTAATGATATTGTTCAAGAGGTGGAGCAAAAGACGAAAAGTTTGGGCCTTCAATTGAAAAGATTTAATCGTCATGAGAAATTGTCTAAAGAGCTTTTTGATGCAGAGATTGAATTGGCGTACGTTAAAGTTCACGATTATGAATCCGAATTAATACCGTTAAAAAAGAGCCTATTGGATACAAAGTCTTTGAAAAAAGAGAAAACCTCGGATACCTCTCTTTTAGAAACAGAGCTCCAGAGCGTTAAAGGCGTTTACAAAGAGCAACAGGAAGACCTGCGTAACAAACAAATCCACCTTCAAGATCTTGAAAAAGGGAGAAGCGAAGCGCAAAACAATGTGCTTATCTGGAATGAGCAATACAAGTCTGCGGAATTAAATATTAACAGATTGACAGTTGAATTAGCTGGAAACAAAGAAAAGAGCAGTGGTTTTTCAGATAAAATCGAAGCCCAAGAAAAAGATATTGCCGATCTCGAGCCTAAAATAAACAGCCAAAAACAGATATATGAAAAGAAAAACAATGAATTCAGTAAGATTGAAAAAAAATATTTGTCGGCACAGCAGCAAATCAAATCACTTGAAGCTTCTAGATGGGACGCTCAAGAGAAGATTGTAGGTGATAGGTCAAATCTTGATAGGGCAATTTCCTCCATTGATGAAAAAACAACCGTTATCGCTCATTTAAAGAACAAGAAAACCAATCTTGAAAAGGACCAGAGAGATTTTTCTTTAGATCAAAATAAGATTGATGATAAAACAGAAAAGTGCGACAAAAATGTTACGTCGATAAAGAAGGATTTAAATTCTAATTTGAAAGAACTCGAAAAAAGTCAGAGTGAACATTCTCAATTAAGCATGAATATTTATTCGCAACAAAGCGAGCTCCAGTCTTTGAAATCGCAACTTACATTTATCAGTGAATTAATAGAACAAAAGCAGGGCTATCCAGAGGGAGCTAAAACAATTTTATCCAATAAATCCAATTATAATGGTTTAATAGGTGCGGTCGGCGAACTCTTTCAGGTGAAAGCAAAATATGAATCAGCTTTTCAAAGCGCATTGGGTGATTGGGCAAAATGTATCGTTGTAAAAGATAGGCAGGCCGCTTTAGAGATCCATTCATCAGCGAAATCAAAGCAATTGGGTAATTTTTCAATCATCCCATTGAAAGAATTAACAAAAATAAAACATCCTAAGCTCAATACCCCAAAGGTAGATGGTGTAATTGGTCGAGCTATTGATCATTGCGGTATCTCATCATCGAATATTGGTATAGCCGAATTATTAATAGGAAACTTGCTCATAGTAGAAGATTTAAGCAAGATTGATATTAATGACCGTTTTAAAGGGTGGGATATTGTCGATTTAAAAGGATCTTTTTATGGCTCAAATTTCTTGCTTAAATATCAAGATAAGACAAAAGAAACCGGCATTATCGGCAGAGAAAAGAAAGCTGTAAAAACGCAAAAGAAAATAGCTTCCTTAGAAAATAAAATTAATAACAATCAAAAACTTTATACAAAACTAGAAAAGTCAATATCAGTTCTCGAATCTGCTAAAAATACTTTGAGCAAGGATCATGAGAAAAAGTATGCAGAGCTCAATGATTTAAAATCAGTTCAAATAAAAAATCATTATCGACAATCTCAAAATCTTGAATCAATAAAAGAGCTTGAGGCCGAGATAATTCAAAATAATACAGAATTAGATGCATTACACAAGAATGTAGCTATATATAAACCCTCTATTGAACAAACAGATAAGCTGATCAATAAATTACAAAAGGATATTGATGCTTTATCTCAGGATTTCTCTGTATTGCAAACAGAAAGAGATTCGTTTCAACACAAAGCACAAGAGGCAAGAATTGACCTTTTGAATATGGAAAATAGACTCAAAAGTATTTTATATCAAAAAGATTCAGCGATACAGTCCGTTTCTGAACTTGAGTTAAGAGATAAATCAATTAAGGAAGAGATCATTGGGCTTGATGACCTTAAAAAGAATTTAGATATTAAAATTGTAAAGGATGAAAACAGCCTCAAATCCATTGCAAGTGAACTAACTAAAGAAAAATCAATATTCGATTTAAAAGAACAAGCGGTTTCAGATACGTTTAATTCTATGGAAAACCTTCAGTCTAAAATCGATGAAGAAAAACGGCTTAAAGAAAATCTCTTTGAACAGCAAAAAAATAATGAGCTCAGAATTGTTGAATTGGATCAAAAAATAGGCAATATCAAAGAAAGGATCATGGAGAAATATAATTCCAAGGTACCAAAGGATTTAGTTGTTGATAAAGATAAAGATGAACTTGAAATTGAGATAGATAAGATCCAAAAGAGCATCGAGAATATTGGTCCTTTGAATATGGCGGCCCAGCAAGAATACGAAGAAGAGCAAGCTAGGTTAGAAAATCTGCTAGAACAGCGTATTGATATTTTAAAATCTGAGGAGAATCTTAAAGAGACCATTGCTAAGATTGATGTAGTTGCTAGAGAGAAGTTTGAAACTACTTTCGAAGAAATAAATAATAACTTTAGAAAGTTATTTGGAATGTTTTTTGAAGGTGGGTCTGCATCCCTATCGCTGAGCGGGGAAGAGGACCCTCTTGAGGCGCAAATAATTATTCACGCTCAACCCCCTGGCAAAAAAAATCAGAACCTTAGAATGTTATCTGCGGGTGAAAAGTCCCTCACAGCCATAGCATTATTGTTTGCTATATACCAATACAAACCGAGTCCTTATTGTGTTCTGGATGAAGTAGATGCGCCATTGGACGATGTTAATATTCAAAAATTTAAAAGAGTTTTAAATACATTCGCGAAAGACACCCAATTCATTGTTGTAACACATAATAAATTAACGATGGAGGCAGCGGATTACCTGTATGGTGTGACAATGGAGAAAAAAGGTGTTTCCAAGCTAGTTTCCGTAAAATTTAAAGGGGAAGCTTAGGGTGCTTTAAATATCTTTTCTGTATCTCTCTGTCATGCACAGCTCAGGAACCCATTCATTGGATGTGCTCGCACTTTCACAAGCTCTTCTATTATCTTCACCTGTTATATTAAAATTCTCATCAATGCAGTAGGCATCTTCCTTGATATTAATTCTAAAGGTCTGCTCGTTTGAGGCAATCTCAAAAGGTACGCATGAATTTTTAATACAAAGTGTTTCACCTAGCTGGGACCAGGAAAAGCTTTCTGTTCCAGCATCTGGGCCCGTACGAGTTTCGATACCGGTGCCATCTTTTTTTAATTCTATAGTTAGCGTAAACCCTTTTGATTTTAGGCCACGATACTCTTCATCATCAACCTCTCCACTGCATTTTCCGGAAACCTTATAAGTACCCATTTCAATTAATTTCCAAGTGCCGACAAGTGGCCCAGATTCATCATCTTTTTTGTCCTGGCAACTAATAAAGATAAAAAGAAGAGCTAAAATTGTGTTTTTCATAAATTTGAACCTTAAATATATGTCTTAAATTACGCCAAACATTGTGAAAATACTCTATTTTTGAATCGCTGTTTGAGCGAAATAAGAGTTAAATTTTACTATGAGCACAAATCACATACGAAACTTTTGCATCATTGCCCACATAGATCACGGTAAATCCACCTTAGCTGATAGATTGCTAGAGGAGACGAATACGTTATCGAAGAAAGAAATGAAATCGCAAGTTTTGGATAGTATGGACCTCGAGCGCGAACGGGGTATTACCATTAAGAGCCACCCTATTCAAATGAAATATACCGATCCAAATAAAAATGAATTTGTCTTTAATTTAATCGACACTCCTGGCCACGTTGATTTTACCTATGAAGTATCAAGATCTCTTGCAGCTTGCGAAGGAACCCTTCTATTGGTGGATGCGGTCCAAGGAGTTGAGGCTCAAACGGTGAGCAATGCCTATCTTGCTATCGATAATGACCTTGCTATCATACCCGTTATAAACAAAGTGGATCTTCCCAGCGCACGAGTTGATATAGTGCAGGAGCAATTGATTGAATTAATTGGTTGCGATAAGAACGATATTGTGTTAGTGAGCGCCAAGACAGGCCAAGGTATAGATCAAATATTTGAAGCGATAATCGATAAGATCCCATTTCCCGAGGACCGCTCCGATAAGCCTTTACGAGCAATGGTGTTTGATTCTGTTCATGATAACTATAAAGGAGCTATTCCCTATATACGTGTTTTTGATGGCGTAATTAAACCCGGTGAAAAAGCTAAATTTTTTGCCCATAATCATGAATACGATATCACTGAAGTAGGTCATTTTATTTTAAAGCAAATGCCTTCAGAGGAATTAAGAGCTGGAGATGTGGGGTATTTTTTGGGGAGTATTCGCGACGTATCACACGTTCTTCCCGGGGACACAATCACGAACCAAAATGGTAAAAACTTGGAGCCCTTACCTGGATTTAAAGATATTAAGCCAATGGTCTTTTCAGGTCTCTACCCATCCGACTCAGATGATTATGATCAATTAAGAATGGCCTTAGAAAAATTAAAATTAAACGATGCATCATTAATATTTGATCCTGAAACTAGCGAAGCACTGGGTTTCGGTTTTCGTTGCGGCTTCCTTGGTCTATTGCATATGGAGATAATTCAAGAGCGCTTAGAGCGAGAATTTGATATTTCTCTGGTTACAACAACACCAAATGTTCGCTATAGAATAAATAATAAGAAAGGTGAGAGTATAGAGGTAGATACTCCCGCAAAAATGCCTCCGACTGGAGAAATAAACTCCATTATGGAGCCATTTGTTTCTGCAGAAATAATCACACCTAAGGAGTATATTGGCTCCATAATGACTTTGTGTCAGAAAAAAAGAGGTCTGTACAAGAACACAAACTATTTAACATCGGATAAAGCACAAATTCATTATGAGCTTCCGTTGGGAGAGATAATTTTTGACTTTTACGATAAATTAAAATCCACAACAAAAGGATATGCCTCTTTGGATTACAATCTTAAGGACTTTGTTCCAGGTGATCTAAAAAAACTGGATATTCTAATCAATAATGAGCCTGTGGATGCGTTATCCATTATAACCCATGCAGACGATGCCTATCATCGGGGCGTAGCTCTTTGCAGTAAGCTAAAGGAGCTCATACCTAGACAGATGTTTGATGTACCTATTCAAGCGGCTTTGGGCAATAAAGTTATCTCACGCTCTACAGTAAAAGCCTTAAAAAAGAATGTAACTGCCAAATGTTATGGAGGAGACATTACACGTAAACGAAAATTATGGGAAAAGCAGAAAAAAGGGAAAAAGAGAATGAAGTCTATCGGTAGTGTTGAGATACCCCAAGAGGCATTATTGGCAGTGCTTCAAATTGATTCCGATTAAATGATGAAATCGACTTCTTATTGGACCGTTACAAATACCCCCTTATATAGTTTTATTTTTACACTCCCACTTTTATTGGTCTATGAGATAGGATTATTTGCTATCGCTTCCAATGATTTGCCTCTTTTAAGAAATGGCGCTGATGTATTGATGCGCCAGTTTCTTGAAGTGTTTGGCGTTGTCGGTACGTATGGATTTGGTGGAACTTTTTTGATCGGATTTATGATCGCCTTTCTTCGTCAAAAAAAAGAATTAGAAGCCTCGCACATCAAAGGGGAATATTTACTAACCATGTTTTTTGAAAGCTTAGGATGGGCTTTTATTCTAATCATTGTCATGATCAGAGCTCCAGAATATCTATTGTTAACCAAAGATGAAAGATTACTACAGCAGGTTGTTTTAGCTGTTGGCGCTGGTATTTATGAAGAATTTGTTTTTAGAGTCATTCTTATAACGGGATTTGCATATATATTGGGATTAATATTTAAATGGGGAACCATAGGTAAGCATATTGGTTCGGTATTGATGTCAGCTGCTCTTTTTTCTGCCTTTCATTTTGCAGGACCATTCGGTGAAGACCCATCATTTTACTTGTTTTTTGTTCGTCTTATCGCTGGAATATTTCTTGGAGTTGTTTATACTTTGAGAGGGTTCGGGATAGCTGCATATACGCATACCATCTACGACCTGTTTGTTTTGGTAAGATTTACTACTTCGGACTAAGAATATTTTAAAAAGTAGATTAAATTCTCATCACTGAATTCGCATTTATTTATGAATAAATTTTCTTTACATGTTTTTTTCGGGGTATTGCTTTCGCTATATGCGCAAACCTCACCATTTAAAACTTTTGATATCGTAATCTACCCCGAGTACTATTTTAGTGGAGTAATGGCTGAAATTGAAGCAGAAGCGATCGAAAGCAACTTACCGTTAGATCTCAAGTTTCAAGTTCCCTCAAGCACAGATAGCATATTTTATGTTAGCGGCGATGTCGATACTCCCTCGATTGAGGAAATGAATTTTTCTAAGGAAGGAAGATTTTCGTACATAAATAAGAAAGTAAATGATAAAAAATTCAGAATATTTGTTTTTTATGATCTCGATAAAAATGGCACTAAACGCACCGGAAAATTTGACTTTCAATTAAACCATCCTGTTGATGATGCGCATATCGTGGTACAGGAGCCTCTGGTTTCAAATAATTTTATTTTTTCTGAACAAAACCACGAGGACTTCAAAGATCAACACGGAATTAATTTTAAAAGGATTCACGTCAATAATTATGCTTCAAACTTTATTAAAAGCGTATCGTTTACTTACGATAATCCCACGCAAGATATATCTATGAATGCATTGCAAAAAGGAGCTCAGAATTCGCAAAATGCAGCTTCGCCTCAAAATACCAAACCCATCAGACACACTCTTCCGTTGTGGCAACCCCTCGTTGCGCTAGGCGTTGTATCTGTAGTGGTTGGTGGCATGTTCTATAGACAAATAAGTTCTGAGGCCTCTCTTAAAGAACAAAAATCCAAGCCAGAAAATTCAAAACCTGCGAAGTCAAAAGGAAAATTTTGTACCGAATGTGGCAATAAGATACTTCCGATGAATAAGTTTTGCGCTAATTGTGGAGCCAAGTTATAATGTTTCCAGTTATCTATGATTTTGGGGAAATCAATTTATTCGGTTTTTCATTTAACCCGGTAATTAATTCATACGGGTTCATGTTAATGACGGCGTTCTATTCGTGCTATTATTTTTTAAGCAAGGATTTAAAACGCCTTAATTATAAGCCTTCCCTCGCAGGTGATATTATTTTTGCTGCAGCTGTAGGAGGCATTGTTGGCTCTAGAATATACTTCTTGCTCGAAAATTTTGATCAATTCATTCAAGATCCCTTTGGGATGCTTTTTTCGGGCGGAGGTCTTGTTTTCCTGGGCGGTCTCATTGGAGGACTATTGGCAGTGACCTACGTAATAAGAAAAAATGATTTAGAGTGGTTATTGGTTGCTGATTTAGTGGCCCCCTTATTGATACTCGGTTATGCGATTGGTAGAGTCGGTTGTTTATTGGTTGGTGATGACTATGGATTGCCAACAAATGTTCCTTGGGGGATTGCATTTCCAAATGGAATACCTCCCTCAACCTACAGCATTTTTGAAAATAGATATCCATGGGTTGATTTAACAGGGTTTTCTCCGGGTGTTCTTAAAGTGCATCCTACACAAATTTATGAGATAGTGTTAGGCGGTGGAATTTTTTACTATCTATATCAAAAGCGCTTATCAATTAAAATTCAAGGTAGTTTATTTTTTACATATTTGATACTTGCTGGTATTGAGCGTTTTTCTGTAGAGTTTCTTCGAATAAATCAAAAGTATTTCATAGGATTATCTGGCGCCCAAATCATTTCAATCATTATGCTATCGGTAGGTTTATGGTTTCTTTATAATCCAGTAAACCTTGCTAAAGGAAATGCTCCAAAAGAAAATAAATAAATATTTTTGTACGCTAACATTTCTTGTCAATATTGGCTATTCTCAATCCTATCTACCTTCATTAAAAATTTCTCTTGATACAATTCGTTCTAACAGTGAATTCATTCCTGAGCTCATTGCTGCAAATGACTCCCGATTAGTATTCATAGATAAAAAAAATCGTAGACTTGGGTCGTATTTTGATGACAGTTTGCGTGTAGTTGGTGGCTATGGATCATCCAGCCATAGCTTTATAGATCCCGTAGATATAATCATAGACGAATTGGATATTATCATTCTTGATGAATCGGTTGGACAAATATCACGTTTCGATTTTAACATGAACTTTATTCAACGTAAAAGTCTTGCACTTGACAATCTAGTGTATCCAACGCTTTTCGAAGTTGACTCACGAAAAAATATTTATTTTTTTTCTCCAGATGATGGTGTTTTATTCAAATTAAATCATTATACTCAAAAAATGGATAAATTCATTGATTATAGTTCAATTTCTGTTGATCAAAATTGCTTATCAGATATTTATATCAATAATAACGATCAACTAGGTATCCTTTTTAACTGCCTGAATGAATTGCATGTGTATGGTCGATCAGGGCGCATGCAGAGAAAATACAAAACAGATATTAAAAATCCTCAGAAATTGATGTTTATTAATCGGAATTGGACTGCTATCAATTCAAAGGGTCAATTACAGTTTATCAATGAACCAGTATTTGATCTAGCTATTCAAAAAGAAGATGTATTAGATAGCTATTATGACCAAAAAAACCTTTTCATTTTAACCAAAACAAGTATATTTATTTTTGATTCGTCAATTTTTTAATAATCACTATCTAATATGCTTTGTCCTCTTAATAGCTCCTATTGTATCCCAAGAAGCAGCAGTAAGAGATACCACTCTACCATTTACAATTGGACCAATTATTAACGAATTACCACTTCTCGATAGTTTACGTTTAAAAAGCGAGAATACAATTACTGATACAACTAATTATTACAATATAAATGAAGCTATTGATCAATACCCACTGAATGCATCGGGGTCTTTTTTTAGAGGTTTAAATTTTGGAGGAAATGGAAATAGCGCATTGAATGGCGGATTAAGAATGCAGATTGCTGGAAAAATTTCGGACAAAACCTATATTTCAGGGGTAGTAACGGACGAATCGTTGCCAATTCAACCAGATGGCTCTACTGCTGATTTAGATGAACTGGACAAGGTCTTTATAAAAGTGGATAATCCAACTTTTTCAATTATAGCTGGAGATATAGAGGTACATGAGAAAAAACTATCCATTAATAAATTTCAACGAAAACTAATTGGGTTACATAATAAGGTTCAATACAAAGATAAATTAATTACGTCAGTTGTTGGTCAAAGCAAGGGAACTTATCAACGTATTGAAATAAAGGGACAGAATGGTAATCAAGGACCTTATTATTTAACTACGATTGACGGGTTAACGAACATAGTTATTTCTTCGGGATCTGAAAAGGTTTGGCTCAACGGAAAACTCTTAAAAAGGGGCGAGGACTTGGATTATATCATTGATTACTCAAATGGCGAGGTATATTTCACATCCAAAAATCTTATCTTTTTTGATTCCGACATAGATATTGAATATTTATACAGGCAAACAAATTTTGCTACAGGTTACATCGAAACAGGGATTGAGGGTTCCTTCCTTGAAAAGTCTGATTTTCAACTAAAATATATTAGGGAAAATCAGGATATAAACAGCTCCTCGTTAAGTCAAAATCAAAAAAAACAATTTAAAGACTTAAATGAGATCACAATTAATGGTGTGTACGCCGATTCACTGGGTAGCTATGTTTTTGTGGATAATGTTTATATTTATGATCCCGAATACTTATACAGTTCGCAAAGATATTCAGCAGTATTCAGCCCTGATGCTAATGGTGCATATACGCGAAAAGTTTCAGATCAAAATAGAATATATTTTGAGCATTCACTTGAAAATTCAGGAAATGAGCTACGATTTTCGCCGGGGCAGATCATTCGCGCACCTGTTGGTAAAAATGTTCTGCAGCTCAATTCAACCATCAACATGAGTAATAACTCCTCATTTCTTTTAGAATCTGCATTATCAATGACAAACAACAACCTTTATAACGCAGAAAATGACCTTACGAATGGATCGGCATACAGGATGATGTTTACACAAGAAAAAATATCCTTAAAAGGCCTAGATTTTGGCTTTGAATTTGAACATCGGAAGACTGCAGATTCATTTCGGTCGCTCGGTCGAGATCGGGCTGTCGATTTTAACGAAATGTGGGACATAGCCCCATCGTTATCAGAAAGCAACTTATTGCTATCCAAATTTAGTGCAAATGTTAGCACGTACAAGACCCATCTGGAGCTTGATCTTTTTGATCTTGAAAGCTCAGGTATTAATAAGTCAAGAAAAGAGATCAATATCAATCACACTTCAAAGTTCATTAAAAAAGCAGATGTTAGATTTAATCAGATAAATGCTTTGCAAAATTTCGATCAGCTAAATTCTCAATTAATATTCTTAAATGGCCCTGTAAATCCTTACGTAAAGATTCAGAGTGAGCACCGTTTCAACGGGTATAAATTTGAAGATTTTTTAGCTGGAATTGGATTTAAAAAAAATAAAAGGTCGATTTCGCTTGGAGTTGGCAAGCGCAATGACTGGGATTATGCCTCAGAAAGGGAATCGATGTCTTTATCCAATAAAGCGCGTTTTATAGAGTTTGATTATAGCTTTTTTGATCCAAAGGGATGGAGTCGTAAACTTGTTTACAGATCGAGGATACAAACTGATATTTCAACAAACAAAAAATCTTCATTTGGCTCAGGAAGATTAGCAATAAATTATAAAAATCGAATATCACCTCTGCGATTGGATGCGATTATAAATACGCAGAACTCGATCAAAGAGTATGCATCCGTTATTTATGACTCAGTAGGAATTGGAAGAGGGGGTTTTCGTTACGATCCAATTTTAAATGAATATGTTCGGGATGAGAATGGGTCATTTGTCGCGAATACTATTTTAACCGGTAATTTTAAAGTTGGAAAAAATATTAATTCACTATCGCGATTATCGTATGATTTTTCAAAGAGCCCTTTAAAGATTTTAAATTTTTTAAAATACAGATTTACGTTAAATGTTAACTATCATGGCTCAACATCAAATGTGTTTGAGGGATTAAGCGATCGCAGTGCGCAATTATTTATGTTAAATAATCGAAACGAATTTATTTATCAAAAAAATCTATCTTCAATTCGACATCGCTTTTCAATAGAGTCTCGAATACACTTCAATGGTATGGATCTTCGCGGTTGGCAGGATAAAAGGTCCGATATTCTCCGAACGGAAATGCAAATACCGTTATCTAAAAATTATTTTCTAAAATACGATATTAATAGACACGACTACTCATTATCGACGAACAATAATTACAAAATTTCACGAAATGTTGATGGATTTTATCATGAATTGGGTTTCAAAAAATCTTCATTGAAGAGTTTTCAGTATGAGGTCAAATCTACCTATTTATCGGATAATGTAGTTACACAGTCTTTCAATAAACATGTATATGCTTATGGATTTAAAGCTGATTTTATAAAGTTTGTTGATAACAATGGAAGGATCGATTGCAAGATTGAATATTATAACGCTAAAGGCTTTGAAGGAATGCCATCTGAGGCTTTAAAAGGTATTTCAGATAATAGGACGGTTCGCGCAAATATTACCTCTTCTATTATGATAGACCAGTCTCTTTCTTTAAACACTGCTCTAATATACACCGATAGCGATAGATATAATGGATTATTTCAGATAACAGGAGAATTACGTGCGTATTTTTAATATCATTATT
>CAJWTA010000005.1 GCA_913046805.1 uncultured Fidelibacterota bacterium
TAGCACCCCTCGTATTACCGCGGCTGCTGGCACGAAGTTAGCCGGTGCTTTCTTGAAAGGTACCGTCAAATCTGAACATTATTTACATCCAGGTTTTTCTTCCCTTACGACAGATCTTTACACTCCTAGAAGCTTCATCGATCACGCGGCGTTGCTGCGTCAGACTTTCGTCCATTGCGCAAAATTCCTTACTGCTGCCTTCCGTAGAAGTCTGGGCCGTATCTCAATCCCAGTGTGGCTGATCATCCTCTCAGACCAGCTACCGATCATGGCCTTGGTAAGCCGTTACCTTACCAACAAGCTAATCGGGCGCAGGCCCATCCAAAAGTGCGAGCCGAAGCCCGCTTTAACAACAATATCCCGAAGGATCCGCTGCATTATTCGGTATTAGCTCCGGTTTCCCGGAGTTATCCCAATCTCTAGGGTAGGTTGCCTACGTGTTACTCACCCGTTCGCCAGTTTAATAATTTCCCGAAGGAAACGTTCTCCTTGACTTGCATGTATCAAGCACGCCGCCAGCGTTCGTCCTGAGCCAGGATCAAACTCTCCATTGTTGTTTGATTCTGTTTTGTCTTTGTTACTCTATAGTAACGCTCAAATCCATTTACTGGACCACGCATACCAATTGTCAAAAAACTTTTTTACTGTCGTATACAGCCTGCTAAACTATATCTATTAATAGAGGGTTAGCAAATAGTTTTTTTAAAATAATTAAAATAATATAGTAAATACTATTTACTTAATAACAAATTCTGGAAAAGGGTAATCCATAAACCTGTTTATATCCAGCTTTGACCTGACTCTTTTCGTAAATTTCTTAACAAGTTTTTTATTTGCATTGTCAATATCTTTGACAGATTTCCATCCGCTAGCAATCTGCAAACCAATTGCAAGAGCAACAGGGGGAGCGATCGCTGAAAGATTCCTTTTCGAAATGCTCATGCTCTGGGGAATGAGATAATCTTTTGAAACAGAGGGATTATTTCCAATTAACTCAAATCCGCTATCCAGAGGAATGTTGCTCTGCCTATTTGTCGCTAGAAGAATATCGCCTTTTTTATTTTCTGATAAGATTGAGAAAGTCGCAGAATAAAGTAAAATTGTAGATGATATCAAACCGACTGCATTTTTCTTCTGATCTAAATATATAAATCCCCCTCCTGGGAAGAGTGATGATAGCAAAGCAGGAGTTCTCTTTTTTAAAGGTGCATTTTCTGCTGACTTAATGGCTCTATACCAAGCTTTAATTAATTTAGAGTAATGATTATGATCAAATTTCACTTCAGCCGCCTGAAAGGATTGTTTTGCTTTTTTCCATTCTAAATTCTCAAAGTGCGCATATCCTCTAAAAATCATTTCATATGGATCTGTGGTTTCCGCTGTGTTTTCAATGATTTCATCGTATTTTTCGTTTACTAAGTTTATATAGTGAATTTGATATTTAGCTGCATTTGAATATGAGCTACCTGGTAAGGTCTCTTGTATTATTCTATTATAATAATTTTTAGCTAAATCCCAATTATCTAATTTTTCGTAACATTTTGCAATTTGATAATAAGTCGCTAACTCTAAATCATCCTCTGGATACTTGTAAAGGTATTGAAAATAAGCTAGAAGAGCTCTCTCGTAAAACCCTTCATTGTAAAGAAAGGTTGTATATCCAACAAGCTCTCTGCGCTGAAAAGTGGTAAAATCCTTCCATTCTTCTTTAATATCATTCACATCGAGATAGTTTTGCTGCGCTAAGATAGAATTGAAAACAAGAAATACTGCAAGGAAATACTTAAATTTATTTCTATAAATCAAAAAGCTAACCTTCACGCAGTTTTTCTTCTTTTTTGCATAATTGGCTCTTTTTCGCCGATCACAAATCCTTTAGAAATAACAATCTTATTGACACCAGAATCAGATAATTCGGGAAGATTGAACATCAAGTCTAGCATAACCGACTCCATTACGGACCTTAATGCTCTAGCACCTGATTTGTACTTTAAAGCAAGTTTAACAATTTCTTGAAGTGCTTCTTTATGAAAATCAAGATTAATATTTTCAATTCTAAAAAGCTTTTTGTACTGCTTTAGCAAAGAATTTTTTGGTTCAGTTAAAACCCTGAGAAGATTCTCTTCATCCAAAGTTTTTAAGGATGAAATAACTGGTAAGCGGCCAATAAGCTCTGGGATGAAACCGTATTGTATAAGGTCTTGAGGTAAAACTTTTTCAAAATTTTCCTCGTCAATTGCTGCGCTCTTCAACGATTTACCAAAACCAATTTCTGCTGCATTAATTCTTTTACTGATAATTTCAGAAAGACCATCAAATGAACCACCGCAAATAAATAAAATATTTTTAGTGTCTATTGAAATAAGACTTTGCTCCGGATGCTTTCTTCCACCTTTTGGCGGTATTTGAGCATTGGTACCTTCAAGTATTTTTAGCAATGCTTGCTGCACCCCTTCTCCAGAGACGTCACGGGTAATTGATGGACTGGAAGTTTTTCGACCAACCTTATCGATCTCATCAATGTAGACTATCCCTGCTTGAGCTTTGTAAACATCATAGTTTGCTACTTGTAATAATCTCACGAGAATATTTTCAACATCCTCTCCTACATATCCAGCTTCTGTAAGCGTAGTTGCATCGGCTATTGCAAATGGAACATCAAGTCGCTTAGCGAGTGTTTCCGCCATTAATGTTTTACCTGTACCAGTCGAACCGAGAACAAGGATATTGCTTTTATCTAATTTGACATCATCGTTTGAATCACCAGATAAAATTCTTTTATAATGGTTATATACAGCAACAGATAATGCGCGTTTAGCGCTATCTTGACCTATAATATACTCGTCAAGATAGCTTTTGATTTCAGATGGGCGAATGAGAAAAGATTTGTCCGGTTTTTTTTCTACCCTTTTTTTGTCTATCGATTGTTTTGTAGAAGACTGCATTACTTTCTCTTGTCAAGTATAGTATCAATTAGTCCGTATTTTTTTGCTTCGTCAGAGCTCATAAAAAAATTACGATCAGTATCTTTTTCAATTTTTTTGAGACCTTGTTTCGTATTCTTTGAAAGGATCATATTAAGCTTTTCTCTCAATCTCAAGATTTCATCTGATAAAATTTTAATATCAGAAGCTTGACCCTCAGCACCACCAAGCGGTTGATGGATCATTATTCTTGAATTTGGAAGAGCAGATCTTTTTCCCTTAGCGCCTCCTGCAAGCAAAAATGCTCCCATGCTTGCTGCTTGCCCCATGCAAATAGTAGCGACATCAGGCTTGATGTAGTTCATTGTATCAAAAATTCCCATTCCAGACGTGATTATTCCTCCAGGAGAATTTATGTATAAGTATATATCTTTCTCACTATCATCCGCTTCAAGAAAAAGCATTTGCGCAATGATTAATGATGCAACATTATCATCAATAGGAGTACCTAAAAAAATTATTCTTTCTTTAAGCAATCGAGAGTAGATATCATATGCTCTCTCGTATCCACCTGTTTGTTCAACCACCATTGGAACTAGCTGATTAAGTAGTTTCTTGTTCATAAATCTATTTTACCTCAGATTTGTTTCGCAGGTCTTTTGTGTAGACTTTTACATCTTTAATCTTTGCAAATTCAGTCAAATATGCTAAGACTTTCTTTTCGATTAAATTATCCTCGATCCGTTGTCTATTGCTTGGTTTTTTATAAAATTTATCTATTTCTTTTTCTTGTTGGGGGTTTTCTGTTTTTTTCTCATCAATGAACTGATCTATTTCATCTTTCTTTATCTCAATGGATTGTTCGCTTACCAATGCTTTTCGGATTAAGTACCATTTTAAGGTTTGTTCTGCTATTGGCTTATATGTCTCACGCACTTTTTCTATTTCCAGCTGCCCTTGATTTCTGCTCATGACATCTTCAACCATATGATTAAGGTAGGAATCTGCCATAGACTGAGGAAATTCAGGGTTTACCTTATTAATGACCGCATCACACAGTTGTTGAGTAACTGACTCATCAACTTTCTGCAAATATGCTTCTTTTATTTGCTGTTCTATTCTCTCTCTGAATTCAGATAAATCTTTTGATTGGGGATCAGCTATTTTAACAAAATCATCATCGAGTGCGGGCAAAACTTGCCTTTCGACATTTTTTACTAGTAGATCATAATCCGTTAGTTCACTTTTTTCGCCCTTAGGAATTCTAATTTTTACTCTGTCATTTGGCTTTAAATTCAAAAGCTTCTGTTCGTTATCTGCATCAAATGGTGGTTGACCAATTTTGATATACCTGGTCTCTAATTTTTCACCAATTATAGGTACTCCTGAAGCATCAATCTCCTGAAGATCGCATATGATGAAATCATCAACCTTTGAACCATCTTCAACTGTTTGTATGTCTGCGTTTCTCATTCGCACGTCTTCAATCGCCGTATCAACGTCAACGTCATCTAACACGTATTCTGTTTTTTCAATTTTAAACGAGTTTTTCTTGAATTTAGGAAGAGAAATTTTTGGCTCTACCTCAAATGCTACTTTAAATTTAAAGTGGCTTTCAAATTTAAAATCAATATCGCTAACTGCTCCTTGATTTACAGGAGTTATAGTTTTTTCATCCAAGGCTTTCGAGTAGTACTTGTTTACAGAATTTTCAACAAAATCTGCCTCTATGGAAGGCTGGAACCTATCTAATAGGATCTTTTTGGGGACTTTACCGGGTCGAAAACCAGGGATTTTTATCTTTTTAGAAAAATCCAAGGTAAACTTATTAAAGTCTTTATCGATTTCAGACCATGAAATTTCAACATATAATTCGCGGCTAAACGTGTTTAGTTCATTTAGGGTTATCTTCATAATTCTCTAAAATTTGGGTTTGAAATATAGTATCTAAAACTAATTTAGTTTGAGGGTTTTATTTTTTCATTCTTTCGATTTGCCACAATATATACAATTGTCACCAACTTGAACCTCGAAACCGCAATTTGAACATATCCATTCTTCTACATTTATATCGCTAAATACCTCATTACGGTTCGAAGATTTTGCAACCATTACCATAAGAAGAATTAAAAGAAAAAAAATAATTAAAATTAAGTAAAGACCAATACTCATTTAATGATTTTTGTTATTTGTAAAAATGAAAATAGCTACTAATGCTCATCGAAAGAGTAAAAAATAGGGCGTATTAAAATGTCAACAGGGCGCCTAAAAAAACAAAGAGTAAATCTCAAAGCTATTGCTTCAAGCGGTATACGCAGCCTTCAATTGCACCCAGAAACTTGTCAACTTGTGAATACGTATGAAATAGGTACTCCATCTCCTCGTATACATCAGCGGGATACGATTCCACATCATAATCTCTTAGAAAATTTGCTTCCATTTTAACAATGAGGTCTCTCATTACCTGTTTAGGAAGATCTTTTTCTCGCATAAAATTAATTTGAAAATTCATCTGACCTTCTGAAGTCATATGAAATAAGGGCAACATCCCTACATCTGAGTCTGCTCGGAATGTAAAAGTTCCATGATCTCCACCTCTTCCCCAAGTTACTTCAGTAGCATGAGTATCAGAAAACTCAATAATTTTCTCACCGATTTTTGCTATTTCACGGGAACATTTGTTACGTAAATCCTCTACAAAAGAATCTTTTGTCCATTTAGACATAATGCACTAATCCTATAAAATTTAATTTACCTCGAAGGCGTAATTTAATAAATATTAGAGGATATTGAAAAGAAAAGGTTTTTACGTATTTTTTTAATTCCTGAATCTATTTGAACTCATCGCGAATTAGCTCAGCCCAAATAATCATACGTTCTTCACTCTCGTCTTCTTGATTGTCGTTGTCCAATCCCAAGCCAAGAAACTCGTCGCCATCTAAAGCCTCAGATGCATCAAACTCATAGCCGTCGGTAGACCATTTTCCTACAAGATTTCCACCATTTTCCATAAAGGGTTTTGCTAGAAAGCCTATAGCGTCAAGAAAATTATCGCTATATCCAACTTGGTCACCGCAACCAAAAAAAGCTGCAGTTTTTCCATTAAAATCTAACTTTTTATAGGCTTCATAAACCTTTTCCCAGTCTTCTTGTAGCTCTCCAACATTCCAGGTAGGACACCCAATAATCAGCTGTGAATAGTCTAGCATTTTTGATGGGTCTGTAGATTTTATGTCGTAAGAATCTATTTCAAATCCTTCAGACACCATATAGTCGGTTAAAAACTTTGCTGCTTCTTCCTGGTTGCCAGTTGTGCTTCCCCAGAACATTCCTATCTTTTCCATAAATTTCCCCTTTCAATTAAAATTATTATATAAAAAAATTAAAAAAATAAGATTATGCTATGTTAAAATTAGAGGCATAGCATAATCTTTTCAAACTAAAAACGGTCGTTATTCATAACTTTCTGCCATGCGCTTATAAAATCATCAACAAATTTTTCAGTTGAGTCATCTTGAGCATAAACTTCCGCTATTGCACGAAGTTGCGAATTTGAACCAAATACAAGATCAGCGCTGGTTGCTGATCGAACAAATTCGCCCGAAGACCTATTTGTGCCTTCATAAGTATTTTCTCCTGAAGGCTTCCACTTAACATTCATATCAAGTAAGTTAACAAAAAAGTCATTGCTTAGCGTATTAGCATCATCTGTGAAATTATTAGAGTCATTGTGATCAATGCCTAAAGACCTCAATCCTCCAACTAATAGCGTCATTTCAGTTGATGTCAAGCCCAATAACTGAGCTTTGTCAACAAGCATATGTTCAGAACTAATTTTAAAATTATTTTTGTGATAATTTCTAAATCCATCTGAATAAGGTTCAAGAACCGCAAAAGAATGCTCATCTGTTTGTTCTTGAGATGCATCTCCTCTGCCAGGAATGAAAGATATGCTTTTACCAGAAGCTTTTTCAATTCCAACATTACCAGCAAGGACGATAACGTCTGCAATTGATGCACCTGAGCTATCCGCAATAGGTTCTAATACTTTAAGAACTTTTTCTAGCTGCTCTGGTTTGTTTGCTTCCCAGTCTTTTTGAGGAGACAATCTGATTCGAGCGCCATTTGCACCTCCACGTAAGTCGGATCCCCTAAATGTTGAAGCGCTAGCCCACGCTGTCTCAATCATTTCTTGAATAGTAAGATTTGAGCTTTCGATTTTAGACTTTACATCATCTACGTTATAATCTGTATTTCCTTCAGGAATTGGATCTTGCCAAATTAACTCTTCATCCGGAACTTCTGGTCCGAGATATCTTTTCTTTGGACCCATATCTCTGTGTAATAATTTGAACCAAGCTCTTGCAAATGCATCAGCGAATTCGTCAGGATTTTCATGAAAATGTTTTGATATTTTTCTGTAGCTAGGATCTTCACGCATTGCCATATCAGCAGTAGTCATGATTGTGGTAACTTTTACAGAACTATCTTCAACGTCGGGTGCAAGATCCTCATCTTTTGGACTAACTGGGTGCCATTGATGAGCACCTGCAGGACTTTTCACTAGCTCCCACTCATAGCCAAATAGCATATCAAAATAACCATTGTCCCATTTAGTAGGATTAGGAGTCCATGGTCCTTCAATACCGCTAGTAATGGTATCTCTACCAATGCCTTTGCCATGATCGCTTTCCCATCCAAATCCCATCTCTTCTAAATTTGCTCCCTCTGGCTCCGTACCTTTATGATCTTCGCTTGCAGCGCCATGAGCTTTTCCGAATGTATGACCACCCGCTGTTAATGCAACTGTTTCATAGTCATTCATCGCCATGCGTCCAAATGTCTCTCGAATATCTTTTGCGCTGGCCAAAGGATCTGGATTCCCATCAGGGCCTTGCGGGTTCACATAAATAAGGCCCATTTGAACCGCACCTAAGGGCTGATCTAGTGCACGATCACCAGTGTAGCGCTCATTAGCTAACCATTCTGTTTCTTTTCCCCAAAAGATGTCATCCTCAGGACCCCATATGTCAACACGACCTCCACCGAAACCAAATGTTTTACCTCCCATAGACTCTATAGCTACATTACCAGTAAGAATTATAAGGTCTGCCCAACTGATTCGTTTTCCATATTTTTGTTTTATAGGCCAAAGCAATCTTCTAGCTTTATCAAGATTGGTATTATCTGGCCAACTGTTAGTTGGAGCAAATCTTTGAGAACCTGTACCACCACCACCGCGTCCGTCAGCTGTTCTGTACGTACCTGCAGCATGCCATGTCATTCTAATAAAAAAAGGGCCGTAATGCCCATAATCAGCTGGCCACCATTCTTGCGAATCGGTCATCAGATCGTTTAAATCTTTTTTTAAGGCATTATAATCTAATTTTTCAAATTCACTCTTATAGTTAAAGCCCTCTGACATGGGATTGGTTTTTTTATCATGCTGATGAAGAATGCTCAAATTTACCTGTTCTGGCCACCATTCTTTATTTGACTGTGCGCGATTTGTGTGCTGATCGCTTGACCCATGAGAAACTGGACATTTAGCTTCACCATTCATTAAGGATGGATTAGCATTTCTTGCGTTTGAAATATTGTCATCTAACATTTTTACTCCACTGTTATATATGTTATTTACAAGTTACAGGTTTATTTAAATATCTGTAACCTTGACTGTTATGTATGTTTTTTACACGTTCCAGATATCGTCATTTCGATATCTGTAACCTTGAAATTAAAATTTCTCAATATTGTTTTCGAAATATCGATATTGTTTTTGTTAATATCGATCAAATCCCCGCAAATATTACATTTTAAATGGTCATGTTTTTCCATGTTTGAATCGTATCTTGCTAAATTGCCATCAAAAATAGTCATTATTAATTTATCGTTTTCAAGCTGTTTTAAATTTCTGTAAACAGTGCCAAGACTAATATTTGGGATTAGCGTTCTAGCATTACTATAAATCCAATCTACTGTAGGGTGGGCTTCAGTGCTATGAAGTAAGTTTAAAATAACTTCTTTTTGCTGGCTATAACGCATATTCAAAAATAAAAAATAAATAGTAATCATTACTATTTATTTTTTTAAATTTTTGTATAAAATCTTCAAAACATTATATAATAATATGAAAATAGATTGTTAAATTATTATAGATATTAATGAATAAATTTTTATAAAGGAGAAATCGATGAGCAATTTTTTTGCAGCTATTCATTCTGGTTTTAACAACCTTACTCATTCAGCAGAACATTTAATGATTATTTTTGCTATTTTTTTTGCTTCTTGGGGGTTGTATAAGGTTCTACCAAAACCAAATAAAGTTGAAAATAGCAAAAAATAATATTCTGAATCATCATGAATCCTCTATAACAATATTTTAGTATTTATTGTAAATAGTCTAAATTAAAAAATGATAAAAGGTAAAAATGAAAAAAATTAAAGCATATGCTCATTGCGACGGTCCTTGTGGAATTTATGATCCTGCAAGCGCTCGAATTGCAGGAGAAGCCGTACTTTCAATGACAAAAAAAATGTTATCTCTAGAATGTCCTGAAACAGATAATTCACAGGCAATGGCATCCTATTTAAACACTATGTCCAGATATGCATCTGTAAAAGAGGATCAAGCCCAAGAATGTAAGCGAGAACTTTTGGTTCTATGGACTGATTACTTTAAAACTGATCATCTAGAAAAGTATCCAAATCTTCACGATCTATTTTGGAATGCAGCCAAGATGTGTAGTGCGTGCAAGACAGAGGTTTCTTTAGATCATGCTAATGAACTAATGCAGATGATCGAAAAAATTCACGATATTTTTTGGTCAACGAAAGACAGGGATGTGCCCTGGATTACTGCAGGTTAAACCTACATTGATTAAAGTTAGTGTGATAGGAAATAGTATGCATCCATCAATAAATGATGGAGATTTACTCTATTTTAATTTGATTAATGACATTCATGAAGTTAATGTTGATGATGTAGTGCTTTGCACTCATCCATTCATAAAAAATGTACAAATTATTAAGAGAGTGAAAAAAATCATTAATGGAAAATTTTTTGTAATCGGAGACAACGCAAGAAGTTTTGAAAGTTCAGATAGCAGATCTTTTGGTTTGCTATCTGAATCAAAAATTATTGGAAAACTAAATTAAAAATGACAAAATTAAAACCTCACCAATTCAGTTTAATAAATTCAATTTCTTTAATAGCGCTAGGTGGATATGGTTACTTGACATCAAGTTCTCCTTCTATTACAGCTTTAATACCTGTTATCTTTGGAATTGCCATCCTTGGTATGAATCCTGGCATAAAAAAAGATAACAAAATAATTGCCCATATTGCAGTTTTACTAACATTTGTAATTTTACTTGGCTTAATAATGCCTTTACTTGGAGCTGTTCAAAGATCAGATGTCGGAGCTTTACTTCGCGTTTCAACTATGTTAATTACAACTGTTTTTGCTATGATTGGTTTTATCCAAAGCTTTAAAAAAGCTCGCAAAGATAAAAATTAAATTCCTCTAAGTTTAAAGCTATTTGCCACTCTATCAATTGCGACTGCAAAAGCAGCTAATCTCATAGAAGATTTTTTTGATTTCATCATACTAGCTACCTCATTGAAGGCGGCTACCATTTTATTTTCTAACTTGGTGTTTACTTCTTCTTCGCTCCATTGGAACTGCTGAAGATTTTGCACCCATTCAAAATATGATACCGTAACACCTCCAGCGTTCGTTAGAATGTCGGGAATCACATGAATACCTTTATCAAATAAAATATCATCAGCTGGTGGGGTAACAGGCCCATTTGCAGCTTCAATAATGACTTTACAATTAAGCTTATCAACATTCATTTTGTGAATTACGCCTCCCAGGGCCGCAGGAATGAGAAAGTCGCATTCTACATTCAAAATCTCATCGTTAGAAATAGTTTTTCCCTGAGAAAATCCTTTAATCGTTTTGTTTTTTTGATTGTATTCAATCAATGAATTTATATCAAGACCTTCGGGGTCAAATAGGCCACCATTTACATCGCTAACTGCAATAATTTTTGAACCCATCTCATTTAAAAAATTTGCAGCATAGGATCCAACATTGCCAAAACCCTGAATTACAACTTTCGCTCCATCTAAGTTCATATTTAAAAGATTTGCAGTTTCACGAGCTATAATTGCTGTGCCTCTTCCGGTTGCTTCGTTTCTTCCCAAAGAGCCTCCTAATTCAATCGGTTTCCCAGTAACAATCCCTGGAGTGTGGCCATTTATCATTCCATATTCGTCCATAAACCATGCCATTATCTGAGGATTTGTGTTTACATCAGGGGCTGGAATATCTCTATTTATTCCAATGATAGGATTAATTGCCCTGAAAAAACGTCTAGATAGTCTCTCTAGCTCAAGATTGGAAAGTTTAGATGGATCAATAGAAATTCCTCCTTTGCCCCCACCATAAGGAATGTCAACCAATGCAGTTTTCCACGTCATCAAAGCTGCAAGTGATCGGACTTCATCTAAGTCAACTTCATGATGGTATCTAATGCCACCCTTAAAGGGTCCTCTCGAATTATTGTGCTGCACCCTGTATCCACGATAACTCTCTAAAGATCCATCGTCTTTTCTAAGGGGAACCTCAACCATTAATTCTCTATCAGGTACATTCAATGATAATCTAATTTTTTCATCAAGACCTATTAAATTTGCCGCTCTTTCAAATTGATCATCGCTTGCTTTTTTATTATTTACCTTTTTATCCATTTATCGCTCCTTAAAAGTTTACTTTACAATCAAAACTGATGATTGAGTCTGTTTCAATATTTTTAAAGGAGCATTTCCTTTAAAAAAAGTTTTGATAGGATTATTTGACCCAGGACTCATAATCAAAATATGATTTTTATCTGCTTTTTTATTAATTATCTCAACAGGGTCACCAACCTCAAACGATTGAGAAAAGCTTATTTTATTTCTTTGCAAAAACTTAGCTGACCATTTACCGGCTTTTTTTAAACCATCGGTGGATTCGTTATTTTTTCCTATTACAATGATATTTACACCTATATTAAATGCCTGCGCTATTCGCACACTATATTTAACAGCTTTTTTATTAAAATGTGATTCATGAATCGCTAAGAGGATTTTATAATTTCTATCTAATTGATAATTATTAACTATAAAAATAGAGCTATCTATATATTGAGAAAGTTCGTAATCCTTTTTTGAGCTTTGACTTTTTCCAATGATAGTTACATCGTAGTGCTCTTTCTGAACTTCGCTAATTAACTCTTCAATGATCTCACCATTTCTTAAAATGAGACTGACATCATCACATACCGTTCCTTTGAGATATACCTCAGAGCGCCTTCCACCTGTTTCTATTAAAGTATTTTTTGGAAAACCAGACTCAATTTCTTTCTTTTCTATGAGTTTATTTTCAGATAAAAAATCAAATGCCCACTCTAACACTTCAACTCCAGGCCTATCAAGATCCCAAGACTCCATTCTTTCCTGAGCAACACCGACCTCTTTCAAGCTAAATTGATTTATTTTATCACCAACGTCAACTATAGTAGGTTTTGCATTAAATGCTTTAGCTACTCGCATTCCAACTTCAAGAGTCTGAGAGGAATACTTTTTACTGCTAATTGCGATTAAAATTTTCATGATAGCCTAGGCCAATATAGGAAAGAGATTAAAAATAATAAAACAATCGAAACTATGAATAATTTCCAACCTGCTTTAAAATAATCTTTTGAACTAACCAATCCGGTTGAATGAATGATCATACATGTTGGTGATGCAACGATTGTTAAATAAGCAAATGCTGACGCTACGGATGTTGCCATTCCCATGATTATTGGATTTACACCTAGATCAAGCACAATTGGACCCAAAACTGCGACTGTAGCAGCGTTACTCAATAAATTTGTCATTACCGAACAAAGAACAACAGAAAAAAACCAGCTTGTAAGAATTTGATCTGCAACAAATAATTGTGAAAAATCCAAGAAACTTTGCGCTAACCAGCTTGCTGCACCAGTATCTTTCATTTGAATTCCAAGTGATATGACAGAGCCAAAAAGAATGACAATGCCCCAATTCATCCTTGTTGCGATGTCATTCCACTCAATCAACCTCAAGGATAAATATAAAAAAACGCCAGCTAGTGCAACTATTCCTAGCCCAATTTTTGGACTCAAGAAAATCCATCCAATAAAAACAAAGATGAAGACTATTATTGAAAGTTTTTGATTGTTATTGAGTGAACCACTTTTTGCTACGTCAACTTTGAGCTTTCGAACAGCTGAATCCATTATTGTTTTTTCAGGGGTAAATGTATACCATAATATCGCTGAAGCTAGTGGTATTTCAATTAAAAGCATTGGATAGGCATATTTCATCCAATCTAGATATGAAATATCTGCTAATCCAAATTCTGCAAAATAACCGATCATAATCGCATTTCTTCCACCACCTGAAGGGGTTCCTATTGATCCCAAGGCGCATCCATAAGCAATAGAAAAAAGTAAAAGTGTGGAAATCTCAGTCGACCTATTGATACTAACTCCAGAATTTTTTAATAGGGACAAAGCGACAGGAAGCATCATGGCTGCAACAGTATGTTCACCAATGAAAGAAGACATAATTGCAGAAACACCAACAAAGCCGAGCGAAATTCTCCAAGTTTTGTTCCCTGTTAGGGTTACGATCATTAACGCTAAATGTTTATCCAGTCCTTGATGAACAATAGCGACTGCAAGCATGAGGGAGCCCATGATAAAAAATACCGCATCACTCATAAAGGTTGAAGCAACGCCATTGGGAGTATCTATACCCAGGACTACTTCCATAATGATTATCAAAAGTGCGACCGCAGGGATCGGAATTGATTCAGAAATGATTAATATTAGAGCAGTAACCACAATAATGAGAGTTCGATGCCCTTCTGGAGAAAGGCCTTCTGGCGTTGGAAGATAAAAGATTGAAATACTTATAAAAAAAGTGGCGATTAACCACTTTTTCCTAGAAACCCAAAATAGTAGGTTGTTTAATATTTGATTTGAGGGGCCAAACATTAAATATTTATTGAGTGGTGTTGAAAAATATTAGTCATCTAACTTTTCTATTCTTCGTACGTGTCGACCTCCTTCAAATGGCTCATTAAGCCAAATTTCAATTACTCGATAAATTTCTGACTCATTCATAAAGCGTGCACCGATGGATAAAATATTTGCATTATTATGCGCTCGTGAGAGTTTAATAATTTCATCTGGCCCGTTATAAAAAACAGCTGCTCTCACACCTTTAACTCTGTTTGCCGCCATAGCTTCTCCTTGTCCCGATCCACCAAGAATAATCCCTCGACTTTCTGAATCCCTGGCGACAGCCTTTGCGCATGGAAAAATAAAATCTGGATAGTCATCAAGTGCATCGTATTCATGCGCTCCATGATCCTCAACTTGGTAATTTTTTTTAATTAAATGATCTTTTAGATAGTTCTTAAAATCTAAACCTGCATGATCTGTTGCTAAATGAATTTTCACAATAATTTTTTTAAATAGTTTCTTATCCTTGATTCAATCTTCTCTGCAGTAAATCCAAATTCCTCAGCAAGGTCCTTGCCGGGAGCTGAAGCGCCAAAGTGATCAATACCGATTGATAATCCATTGCTTCCGGTATACCTTTCCCACCCTAGAGTAATTCCCGCTTCAAATGAAATTTTCATAGATCCTCTATTGGGTATGATCGAAACTTTATAATCTGAAGATTGTTTTTCAAAAATTTCCCAACAAGGCATACTCACAACACGAATTCTTTTATCGCTCATGTTGTAGGCTACCTCCATAGCTAAACTAACCTCAGATCCGGTAGCAAGAAAAACCAATTCTGGATTTTCCTCCTCAATCACTGCATATGCACCTCTACTTACCCCATCTACTACCCTGTCAATAGAGTGATTTAAAACCGGAACGCTCTGCCTAGTGAGCAATAATGCACTAGGGACGTCTTTTGAGTTAATTGCTAATTTGAAACAGGCAGCAGTTTCTTTTGCGTCAGCTGGTCTAAAGACATTGAAATCTGGAATTGCCCTCAAAGACATTGTTTGCTCTATGGGTTGATGCGTGGGTCCGTCTTCTCCGACCCAAAATGAATCATGGGTGAATTCATGAATCACTCCGCATTTTTGAATAGATGCTAGTCGTAGCGCTGGTCTCTCGTAATCAGCAAAAACCAAAAAGGTACCTCCAAATGGCACAAATCCACCGTGAAGCGCAATGCCGTTCATAGCGGCTGCCATGGGAAATTCCCTGACTCCAAAGGCTAAATTTCGTCCTAACCTGTTTTGTACTGAAAAATCGCCATACTTTTTAGCGAAATTGCCCGTATAATTTGACGGTTCCAAATCAGCTGATCCTCCTATGATATGTGGAGCTTGTTCGGCAAATTTGTCAAGGGAAACACCAAAAGCTTTTCGTGTAGCTACTACAGAATTTTCCTCAAAAACAGGAAAATTCAAATCCAAATTGGAATTGCTGAATGATGCTTTCCAAAAATCATTAAAATCTTGATTTAATTGCGCTTTTTTAAGGTTGGATTTCCATCTATTTGCCATTTCAGCAAGGTTAGAAAAGCGTGATTGAAAATGTTTTTTTACATGATCTGGTAAATAAAATTCTTCTTGGGGAAGTCCTAGTTTCTCTTTCGTGGCCTTAATTTCATCAAAATCTAATGGTGCGCCGTGTGTTTCATGATCACCTTCAACATTTGCTGCGCCTTTTGCCATCACTGTTTTGCCAATGATCAAACTTGGCCGATCAACAACTTGTGCTTTTTCAATAGCAACTCTTATTTCGTTATGATTGTGTCCATCGATTTCCTGTACATGCCAGCCAAATCCTTCAAAAACATCAGCGTAGTTAGTTGAATCCGATCTATCGACCTTTCCTGATATTTGAGCATTATTGGAATCATAGTATACGATTAGTTGTGACAAACCCCAGTGTCCTGCCATAGACCCAGAACCTAAAGCCACAGGCTCTTGCAAATCACCATCTCCTGCAACTACATAAGTAAAGTGATTTAAAATCCCATCAAATGATGAAAACCGTTCTTTTACATTAGCGCGCAACATAGATTCTGCAGTTGCCATACCCACAGCCATGGCAAAACCCTGCCCTAGTGGACCTGTAGTGGCTTCAATCCCAGCTATCTCAACTTCAGGGTGTCCAGGAGTTTTGCTATGTAATTGACGAAAACTTTCAATATCGCCTTTATTCAACCAACCAATTTGGTAGAGAATAGCGTATATCAAAGCCGATTCATGACCCGCCGAGAGAACAAATCTATCTCTATTGAGCCAATCAGCATTGCTGGGATCAAACTTTAGATATTCAGTAAAAAGAATTTGAGTAAAGTCTGCAGATGACATAGGCCCGCCGCTGTGTCCAGAATTAGCTTTACGAACCATATCTATGATCAAGCCTTTTGTAACGGCTAAAGAAAATTGATTTTTTTCCTCATCATTCCATTCAGAGAATGTGTCTATTTCTTTAAAGGTTCTCAATTTATATAATTAAATATTATAAAATTCTTTGATTGTTTTTGCAGGGTCATCAGTACCAAAGATCGCAGATCCTGCTACCAAGACATCAGCTCCGGCTCCAACAACCTCTTTTGCATTATGAAGCTTTATACCCCCATCAACTTCAATCAACACACGATCTTGAAGACACTGCTCTGTGAGCTTATGTTTAAATTCTTTAATTCTACTAGTAGAAGAATCTATATATCCTTGACCCCCAAAACCCGGCTCTACACTCATCACTAGAATTAAATCGATTTTATCAAAAAAGGGTTCTAGTTCAGAAATAGGAGTAGATGGTTTTAATGAAATTCCCACCTTACTTCCAGTAGACTTAATGAGATCAATCACGCTCAATGGGTCATTCGCTGCTTCAATATGAAAAGTTATCATGTCAGCACCTGCCTTAGCGAACGGCTCAACTAGCTTTTCAGGTTCAACAACCATCATATGAACATCTAAAAATTTCTGAGTCTTTTTTCTTAATGACTTAACAACTGGAGGACCAATGGTTAGATTTGGTACAAATTGGTTATCCATAACGTCTATATGAATCCAATGAGCTCCGCCCTCAGCGCATTGGTCTAATGCTAACTGAAGATTTGAAAAATCTGCAGAAAGAATGGATGGAGATAATTTGAATTCCGAAGTCATATTTGAATTACAAATTAATGTTTGTTTAAAAGGAATTCAACTCTGAATGTTATTTGTCTATTTTTTTTTCATCAACATAAACTAATTTAGGTGTACATAATTGTAGGTAAGATGAACAAAGAAAACAAAGACAGGTTTTATTATAATTCCAAATTTTTAGGTAGTCCAGATGCAAGGTCTGTGAGGATTCTATCAGAATATTATGGACCCCTTCAAAGGTTTGAAAGGAATGATATTCAAGATTTTCTTGTGTTTTTTGGATCAGCAAGAATTAAGTCGAGAGATGAGGCTCAACAAGAACTCAAAAATGCTCCAAAAAACATATCACGATTGGATTTGAAGACATTAGAAACAAGCCTTGAGATGAGTAAATATTATGAGGATGCATGTGAGCTATCATACAGGATGACAAAATGGAGTAAAAAATTAAAAAGTGATAAGAAAAGGTTTGTCGTTACTTCTGGTGGGGGGGCAGGAATAATGGAAGCTGCAAACAAGGGAGCCCAAAAAGCTAAAGGTTCTGCAATTGGCTTATCAATAACTCTTCCATTTGAACAAACAGGGAATGAGTGGATTTCTGATGACCTTGAAATTAATTTTCATTACTTTTTTATGCGAAAATTCTGGTTTCTCTATAAGGCAAAAGCGATGGTAGTTTGGCCTGGCGGTTTTGGAACTTTGGATGAAGTCATGGAAGCATTGACCTTAATTCAAACGCGAAAACTAAAGAAAGAGATACCTATTGTACTCTACGATGAAAAATTTTGGAATAACATCGTTGATTGGGAATATATGATTGAAAAAGGGGTCATATCAAATACGGATATTAATCATTTCAAATTTTGCAATACGGTTGAGGAAGCGTATAAATACCTAACACAAAAAATCACAACAACTCATTTAAAAAAATCAGATTTCTGATGGAAAGTTTTATGATAAAAAGAATTTTTAGCTTTATTTGTTTTTTAAGCTTGTCCTATGCACAGGTTGGTCCTTCTGAATCACTTCACCGCAACCCTCCAAGAGCATGGGCCCTAACAAATGCAACCATACATACAGAGCCAGGAAAAACCATCTTTAATGGAACAGTGGTTATGAGGAACGGAATCATTGTTGCTGTTGGTAAAAATATTAAAATTCCTCTGCAAACTTCTGCAATCAATGTTAAAGGTAAACATATCTATGCTGGCTTCATAGAAAGCTGGATGGACGTAGAATCTAAGAAAGATTCTAGTAAGCTTGAAATGCATTGGAATTCAAACATGCGCGCTCATGTTAAAGCTAGCGAAATATTTTTACCCAAAAAGAAAAGTTTATCTGATTTAAGACAGCTTGGGTTCACCGTTGCGCACATTTCTCCTAACGGCGGAATCTTTCAAGGTAGCTCTAGCCTTATAAGTACAAGTGAAAAACCGAAAGTACTATCAAATGAAATAGCTCAAACTGTTGAGTTTAGATCTGGAGGATGGGGTGCGAAAGAGTACCCGACATCATTGCTAGGATCAATCGCTTTCATTCGTCAAGGGTTTATTGATGCACGTTGGTATGATAAAGCGCAAAAAATTATATTAAAATACCCTGATGTAAACGAACAAATTGAATTTGATAGATCACTTAGTTCGTTAGGAGATTTTCTCAACCAAAGAAAGGCTTTTATTTTTGAAACCAAGAATGAGATTTACATCGATAGAGCTCAAAATATTGCAAATGAATTTGATTTTAAGCTTTGGATTAAAGGAAATGGCTATGAATATAGAAGGCTTAATGAGCTAAATCAAAATTTCATGATTATACCAATAAATTATCCATCCAGACCCAAAGTTGCAAATCCCTACACTGCTCTTCAATATTCCACACATCAGCTTAAGCATTGGGATCTTGCTCCTGACAACTTGAAAAAGCTTAGTGAGAAAAATTTAAAATTTGCTATTTCAACAAGCGGATTAGAAAATAAAAGAGACTTTAGAAAAAATCTTTCTCATTCAGTCAGCAGAGGTTTAAGCGAAGAGGAAGCGCTTGCTAGTTTGACCACAGTACCTGCGCAAGCATTTGGCCAATCAAAACGATTAGGCAAAATTGCTCCTGGCTATATGGCGAATCTTGTGATAACTGATGGAAATTATTTTAATAAGAACTCAACGGTTAAATCTATTTGGATTGAAGGAAATGAAATTCAAGTCTCCCCTGATCCCATCAATGAATTTTCAGGTATTTGGACATTGCAAGAAAGGGAGCGTGAATGGACCTTGGATATAAATAATAGCGGCACGGTATTCTCTGCTAAGTTAAAAAAAGACGGAGACTCCTTGTCTGTTCAAAATCTTCAGATTTCAACAGATCAAATTTCATTTATGATTAATGATAGTGCGCATTTTGACATAGGGGCAGTTAGATTTTTAGGAAATATAGAAGATAAGAGAATGGCAGGTAAAATAATTTATTCTGACAATAATGTATCTTCATGGACTGCGCAGCTTGATTCAAAAAAGCCGTCGCCGAAATATGATATTAAAACAGAAAAACCTAGCAAACTTAACGTTTTCTTTCCAGAAGGCGCATATGGATTAGATAGTGAAATTATTAAACCCAAAACTATATTAGTTGACGATGCAACAATTTGGACATCTGGACCCAAGGGTATTTTAAAAGGATACGATATTCTGTTCCAAAATGGCAAAGTTAAACAAATAGCTAAAAATATTTATCTAAATGATGGAAATGCGGTTATCATAGATGGAAAAGGGAAACATATAACCCCGGGCCTAATTGATGCTCACAGTCATATGGCTGGTGAATCAATAAATGAAGGTTTTCAAAACGTTACAGCAGAAGTAAGAATGCAAGATGTCATTGATCCCAACGATATAGCTATGTATAGAGCGCTAGCTGGCGGATTAACTACAATAAACCTTTTGCATGGATCTGCAAATCCCATTGGAGGACAAAGTGTAGTAATGAAACTCAGATGGGGTAGCTATTCGAACGATTTGATTTTTAAAAAAGCATCTCAAGCCATCAAATTCGCATTGGGGGAAAATGTCAAAAGAAAGAGATCGTATGGAAGATATCCAGAAACACGTATGGGGGTCGAACAGGTAATTCGAGACGCATTTACTGCTGCTAGAGATTATAGAAAATCATGGAACACATTCAATAAAGATGCAAAGCTTCAACGGACAAAAGTTTCTCCAAGGCGTGATTTAGAGCTAGAAGCCTTAGTTGAGATTTTAGAGGGAAAGCGTATTGTTCATGCCCATTCATACAGGCAAGACGAGATCTTAATGTTGACTCGTATCGCAGAAGACTTTGGCTTTAAGATGGGAACATTCCAGCATGTCCTAGAAGGTTATAAAGTCGCAGAAACACTTGCAGAGCATGGTGCTAATGCCTCAACATTTTCAGATTGGTGGGCCTATAAATTTGAGGTAATTGATGCAATTCCATTCAATGGAACCCTAATGGCAAATGTTGGAGTCAATGTATCATTTAATTCTGACAGCGATGAACTTGCCAGGCGCATGAATTTAGAAGCTGCAAAAGCTGTAAAGTACGGAGGTTTGTCTGAAGAGGATGCATTGAAGTTTGTTACAATAAATCCCGCTAAACAGCTCAAAATTGATAAATATGTGGGCTCCCTTGAAATTGGAAAAGACGCCGATTTCGCAATATGGTCTGGCAATCCCCTATCAAACTACACTGTATGCGAAGAAACGTGGGTAGACGGCAAACAATACTTTTCTCAAAAAAGGGATAGATACTTTAGAGAAAGAGATAAAAAACTTAGAAATGATTTAGTTCAAAAAATTTTAACAAGCGACGATTTGGGCAGCGGTGAGATTATTCCTGACAGCCAAAATGCAAATGATTATCATACATGCAATAGCGAACATGATCATAGTAGCCATGGAGGTCATTAAAAATGAAAAATTTAGTTGTTAGTTTTTTATTGACCGTTTCAATATCAGCAAATGAGCAAATTCCAGCTCCTCCGCAAAAGAATCCTATATTGCTTAAAAATGGCTACATTCATACTGTTTCAAAGGGAACAATTGAAGGATCGATACTTTTTGAAAAAGGTAAAATTACTCGGATTGCAAAATATATCACACCTCCCAAAGATTGCGAAATAATTGACTTAAATGGCAAACATGTATACCCTGGCATGATTGCTGCTGTTTCAGGCCTAGGATTAATAGAGATTAATGCAGTTGCAGTCACAAACGATCATTCTGAAAGAGGAGACTTTAATCCAAACGTCCGAACAAACGTTGCCTTTAATCCTGATTCAGAAATCATACCAACTACAAGATCAAACGGTATTTTAATTGCAAATATAATCCCAAATTCTGGACTAGTATCAGGGCAATCATCTGTCATGATGCTTGATGGCTGGACTTGGGAGAATGCAACTCTCTCCTCCCCAAGCGGCTTACATATCAATTGGCCAAACATGAACTCAATAGCTAAAAATGACTATGAGAAAAACATGTTAAAAACTGCAAAAGAGCATTTAAAAAGCTTAGAAAGTATCATAAAAGATGCAAGGGCTTACGCTCGACTGAGACAGACTAAATCAAGGTCAGCTGAAAACTATCATGATGAAGATCTTCGCTGGGAAAGTATGATTCCATATGTAAATAAAAAACTTCCAATTTATGTTCATGCTAACGAAGTTAAACAAATTGAGGCTGCTGTAAGCTGGTCATTAAGACATAGCTTAAATATAATAATAGTAGGCGGTAAAGATGCGTGGAGAACTACAGATCTTTTAATTAAAAATAGAATCCCAGTGATATATGAAAGTGTAACGTCACTTCCTTACAGAAGATTTGAGGATTACGACCAAGCTTACAAAACACCTTTAATATTATATGAAAAAGGGGTACAGTTTTGTATTTCACAATATGGATTTGCTGGAAGCGCATATCAAGCTAGAAATTTACCTTACCAAGCATCTATGGCCGCTTCCTATGGCTTGCCAAAAGAAGCGGCTTTGCGATCAATTACGCTATCCGCTGCTGAGATATTGGGGATCGATAAAAAAGTAGGATCTTTAGAGACTGGTAAAGATGCAACTTTATTTATTTCAAATGGAGATCCACTGGAGATAAGAACAAGTATCCTTCAAGCTTATATTCAAGGTAAAAAAGTAGATATGGGAGATAGACACAAGAGCCTGTATTCTAAATACAAGGAAAAATACAGGCAACTTGAGATTCTAAAAGATTAAAAAATTAATCTATTTTATTTTATAAATCGCATAGTCCCCAGGTGAAGCACCAACTACGAGTATCTCCTCCAGTTCACCTAAATTATTGTGAACAAATACTGTATCTGGAGATGTGTAATCGCTGGTAACCCCAAGGAACAATCTTTCTTCATATCCACTTGCTGAATACAAATGATTGGAATTGTAGGAACCTATTTTAGAAAGTTGCTGTAATGATAGGTCTGCATTTAAGGGAGCTGCTCCACCATTATATGTCCTAAAAGCTCTATTGTCGAACCTAAATACATCGCCACCGCAAACTGCTCCTTTACCGTAATCAAGGATTGCTACTGCTTCGCTTGTCATGTCTATTTTACTGGTTCCATAAAATGTTTCTGTAAAATCTGCACTATAATGTGTTCGCGAGACCCACAAATCATTCCCATCGATTAAAAGCTGTTGCGGTCCTTTTCCAACTTCAAAGGTTTTAATTATTTTTCCTGATTCAATATTAATTTTAGCAACTGAACTTGCAGAACTATAGTCTGCATTCATATTGATTGCAACCCAAAGATTGACTCCGTCCGATACAATAGATTCAGGTAAACCATTTAATGGAATAGAATTTTCAATATAGTATGTTGAAAGATTTAATACTTTAACATCCTGAGAATTGTAATTTGTGAAGTATAATTTGTTGTTCTCAACAACCATCTCCCTTGGACTAGATCCTTCCGTTGAAATAGAAATACCAGGAAGCTCAAGGCCATCATTGTTAATTTGATACACCTTGATCATGTGACTATTATTTACAAGAACGAATAGTTTTTCATTGTGAACCAAGATGGACTGGACAACATCGCCAATATCTTTAACTTCTTGAATTAGTTTGCCGCTACGAAATACGGAAACCGATCCATTGCTAGAGCCAAAATTGCCCTCGTTGGATATGAATGTTAATTGATTTGATTCATTTTTTGTGCTTTGATCTTCACAACCTGTTGCAAAGATAACCAGAAGAAAGAGGAGTTTTTTCATTTTATTATCCTTAAATGATTAAGGGATTTTTTGAATTAATTTTACTTAACCGTTATCCCGAAAGTTAGTTTTTTAATAGCTTTATTATCCAGATATCCTGACTTACGCATTACAAAATATTTACGCCTTCTTCTTAACGAATGGCAAAAATAAAATATTTCTAGCGATTACAGTAGCGGGTACTGTGCCTGAATTTCACAGACTTCCCTGCAATAATAATTGCTTTAGTTGTATAAAATATATTACAGATTTATTTACTTTGTAAACTTATTTGCGATGGGGCAAAAAATATTTTTCAAGAATAAAAAAGTCTTAATAGGGACTCATTGTAAATCAGTTTATATAAATTGATTTTGAGGAATTGAGCTAAAATCTATTTTGTCTTTTTTAGCTAAGGTCATCGTTTTGACATCCATTACTTTAGACAATGATTTAACTAATTGATCAATATCCGAAAATGAATGCTTAGGGGTGATTGTTATCCTTAATCTTGCGGTATTTTTAGGTACTGTTGGATAAAAAATTGGTTGAGTGTATATGTTGTGGTCATCCAACAATTTTTGAGAAAAGATTTGCGCTTTTTCTGCTGTTTTTACAACGATGGGTATTATGTGACTATCTCCTTTTATGTAGTGTATGCCCAAATTATCGAGTCTACTTTTAAGATAGGCAGCTTTTTTTATGATTTCAGAACGCAATTCATTCGAATTCTCAACAATTTCAATACTTTTTGCACAAGCAGAAACAACAGAAGGCATTAGCGATGTGGTAAAAATAAATCCCGGTGTAAAACTTCGAACAAAATCAATAACATCTTTATCTCCAGCCACATAGCCCCCGATCTGACCAAATGCCTTAGCAAGGGTACCGTTGATAATGTCAATTTGATCTGAAACACCGTATTTATTTGCAATGCCGGACCCTTTGTGACCATAAAGACCTACAGCGTGAACTTCATCTAAATATGTGAGAGCATTGTACTTCTTTGCTAAGCGAACGTATTCAGCAACATTGGTTATTGTTCCATCCATTGAATAAAGTGATTCAAAAACAATTAATTTTGGTTGAGTTAATTCAACTGATTGTAATAATTGCTCTAAATCTTCCAAATTATTATGCTTAAAAACCTTGCACGATGCTCCAGAGTTTTTAATACCCTGTATTAACGACGCGTGATTTAACTCGTCTGAAAAAACCTGAATTCCATTGATTTTTTTACATATTGTCCATAATGATGACTGATTTGCAAGATAAGCTGAATTAAATAACAAAGCAGACTCCCTACCATGAAATTGAGCTAATTTATTTTCAAGTTTTACATGATAACTAGATGTCCCGGAAATATTTCTGGTACCTCCTGAACCTGTGCCAACATCTTGAATTGTAGAAATCATCGTTTCAATGACCTCTTCGTTGTGACTCATGTTAAGATAATCGTTTGTACACCAGATTTTTATATTTTCTTTTTTATGAAGAGTATTCTTTTCATTATCTTCGATTTCAACTTGAGTGTAGGGAAATGTTGAGCGGGATCTTTTGACAGGAAGGAACTTTCGATAGTATCCTTCGTTTTTAAAGCTCTGAACTTTTGATTTAAAAAAATTTTTGTAATTCAAACTAAAAAACCTTTAACAGTATCTTAAAATTATATTAGACTCAACGGTCGAAATTATGAATATTCATTTTATTTGACCATATATTTTTAAAAAACTCTTCGAAATCTTTTGAAAAAAAAAATAAAAATAGTTTCTAGAGCTAGTCAACTTGCACGAGTTCAGGCTTACATGGTCGGTGCGCAAATCAGTAATATTTTTCCTACGGTGGGCGTAGAATATAGTTCCAAAAATTCCGAAGGTGATATTAATCCAAACCACAGCATTTCATCTGGACAAGTTACTGGACTTTTTACGCACAATATTAGCAATGCAATTAGCAAAGGGGAATTTGATATTGCGGTGCATTCCTGGAAAGATGTTCCTATTGAGCCATCTGAAAACTCAACAATCTTTGGAACAATTAAACGTGGCGATATGCGCGATATGCTCTTTATTAAAAAAGATTCACTAAAAAATTTAGACAAAGATAACATTTCAATCTTTACCTCATCACCTCGCAGAAAATATTTATCTCAAATCCTACTAAAAAACCTTATTCCTTTCAAAGGAGCCAATCTTAGTTTTCATGATATTAGGGGAAATGTAGAAACTAGACTGAAAAAGCTTAATGACTCAAATATGGATGGGTTAATTATTGCAAAAACTGCAATAGACAGACTTTTATCAAAACAATACAACGAAGATGACGCTAAATCCTCTGAAAGAATCAGAAACTATATCAATAATTTTAGGTGGATGATTTTTCCTTTATCATGCTTCCCAACAGCACCCGGTCAAGCGGCAATCGGTATAGAAGTTAATAATTCAAATGATGAAGCAATTAATATTGTTAATCAAATAAATGATGCCAAAGTTTTTCAAATGGTGCAACATGAAAAATCTGTTCTCAATGTGTACGGAGGAGGGTGTCATCAAAAAATAGGTGTATCAAATTGGGTGGTAGATGATTTAGAACTTGAATCAATTCAGGGATTAACAGACAAAGGAAACCCCTTAAGTTCATATAAAATTAAAGGCCGCAAAGAAAAATTATTTTCAAATGTAACAAGGTCGAATATTTTCCCGTCATCAGATAACGAAAAAAATCTTTTTTCTAGAGAAAAAGTCGATAACGCTCAAAAGATAAAAGAAACTAAAAACAGTATTGTTTATATAAGCAGAAAAAATGTTTTGGATAGTAAACCAGTTATTGATGATACAAATTTTATATGGACTAGCGGTATGAAAGCATGGAGAAATGCGGCTAAAAAGGGCTATTGGATAAATGGGACATCAGATAGCTTTGGTGAAAATATTGATTTTGATATCCATTTGCTGGCAAATAACATTGAGAAAAAAGTGAAATTAACCCATCTTGAAAATAAATCAACTGATATGGAAATTATTCCAACATACAAATTGATTTACTCTAATGAAGACTTAGAGCTCAGTGATAAAACTCATTTTTACTGGATGAGCTCTTTTGCATTTGATTCGATTACAAAAAAGTACCCAGAAATAAAAGATAAAATACATGGTTGTGGTCCAGGTAAAACATATAATCATATTATTAAAAATATTAAAGATAGTAGCAAGGTTTCAAAATATCTTTCTTTTAAAGATTGGGAGAATAATTTTGAATCTTAATGATTTAAGTAAAAACGATATTTTTTATAATATGATTGTTAATAATAGCTTTGTGAGAGACCAGTTGGTGCAGCCTATTTTCATCCATGAAAATAATGACAACCATAGCAGCATACCAGGATTGGGAAAAAACAAGATTCTCTTTGAATCAAATGTCATTGATAATATTTCAAGAGACATGAATAATGGCTGTAGAAATTTCATTTTTTTCTTTGTCCCAAAAAATAAAAGCAACTTGCAGTTTAATACAAATTTTCAAGAAAAAATTCTGTCCACGATAAAAAAAGAGTTCGGGCAAGAAATTAAAATATGGGTCGATTTGTGTTTATGCTCATTTACTGAAACGGGACATTGCTGTTTATTTAAAGAAAAAAAAATTAATTACGATCAATCGCTTGATGTTATGTCTTCTATTTCATTATCCTATGCTAGAGGAGGAGCAGATGGAATAGCGCCAAGCTCAATGATGAGAGGAATTGTAAAATCAGTTCGAAATAAATTGAATCAAAATGATTTTAAACATATACCAATTATGAGCTACAGTACAAAGTTCGCGAGTAATTTCTACGGTCCGTTCAGAATTGCGGCTGATTCATCACCAAGCTTTGGCGATAGAACAAGCTACCAACTAGATTGCACAGATAGAGAAAATGCAATTGATTCAAGTTTGAAATTTTCTGAGGAAGGTGCAGATTTACTTATGGTTAAGCCAGGGCTTTTATCTTTAGACTTGATCCAACCAATAGCATTGAAGTCAAAAAAACCTGTAGGAGCCTATCAAGTAAGCGGAGAATACTCCAGCTTAGTCCATTTAGCAGACAATAATTTAATTGATTTTGATGCTGGGCTTCTTGAAACATGGTCAACGTTCAAGAGAGCGGGAGCACAATATATTATTAGCTATGGATCCAGATATGCAAAGAGACTTGGTTTATGATAAGAAATAAAAAATTTAAAAACGCAATTAATCATCACAAACAAAATGTGCCGCCAATTTGGTTTATGCGACAAGCGGGCCGATATCATAAACATTATCAAAAATTACGAAAAAAGTACAAATTTGAAGAACTCTGTAAGATTCCAGAACTAGCTACCGAAACGGCTATGGGGCCAATTGATGAATTTGATTTTGACATTGCAATTCTTTTCAGTGATATACTTTTTCCTCTGGAATCATTAGGGCTAGATCTAAAATACGTTCCGGGTCCAACCTTTAGCGAGAACATAAAACCTAAACATATTAAAGATTTAAAATCACTTGAAGAAATTAACAACGATTTAAAGTTTCAATCAGATGCCATAAAACTTACTCGAAAAGAGCTATCGAACGATAAAAGCTTAGTTGGGTTTGTAGGGGGACCTTGGACGCTCCTTTCCTTTGCAGCAGGGATAAAAAATGAGTTGCAGATCATAAATGTTGAGCAAAATAAATTTTTCGAAAAAGCTCTTTACAACGTTTTAATACCGATTATCAAGCAAAGCATTAAATCCCAATTGGATGCAGGGGCAGATATCGTATATATTTTCGATACAAATGCAGTTCAACTAGAAAAAAAATATTTTATTAAAAATTACCTGAACAAATTAAAAAAAGAGCTTTTCCTGCCATTTAAAAAACGTGTGGCGTATTTCACAAAAAATGATGCAATAAACAGTATTGCTGATGTTAACAAAGAGCTATCATTAGCAGGGTATGTCTTTAACTCGCTAAATGGGTTATCCCAAAAATTAAAAACCAACAAAACAGGTTTCATACAAGGAAATTTTTCGCCTGTTAGCCTAAAAAAAGAACATTCAGATTTTTTAAATGATTATAAAATTTTTAAAGATAAAATGCTATCTATGACCAATGAAGATACAGCGGGCTGGATATGCAGTTTAAACCACGGTGTTTTGCCAAAAACTCCTGAAAAAAATGTAAAATATTTCATTGATGATATCCGTAACTCATTTGATAGATAGCCATGAAAGAATATAGCGAACTATACGAAGGTAAAATTGGTGTAATCCTTACGAATCTCGGAACACCAAATGCACCATCGAAAAAAGCACTAAAAAAATATTTAAACCAATTTTTAATGGATAAACGTGTTGTCGATATTAACAGACTAGTATGGCTTCCAATTTTAAAATTGATCATTCTAAATGTTCGTCCAAAAAAATCTGCAAGACTGTATAGTAAGATATGGACAGATAAAGGTTCGCCACTTATGGTATATATGAATAACATTAAAAACGAAATCGTTAAAAAATTTTCTTCAAAAAACAGCTACCAATTTGAAATTGCTATGCGCTACGGTGACCCATCGTTTAAGAAGGCATTGGATACTTTTAAAAATAATTACATAACAAAAATTCTTATTCTTCCACTTTATCCGCAAGCAGGTTCACCAACAACATCTAGCTCATTGGATGAGGTTTTTAATGAACTTAAGGATTGGCCCTGGGTGCCGAGCTTAAGATTCACTAGTGGTTATCACGATCATGAAAAGTATATTACTGCCTTAAGCGACAGTATACTAAATCACTTTAAAGAAAAAGGGAAACCCGAAAAACTTCTTTTTAGTTTCCATGGGATGCCACAGAGATATCTTGAAGAAGGTGATCCTTACTACTGTTTTTGTCATAAAACTGCAAGACTTGTTGCTGAAAAAATTAAACTCAATAAAGACGAATATGAACTGTGTTTTCAGTCTCGTTTTGGTAGAGAGCCTTGGTTAAAACCCTACACGGACGATGTTATTGAGGATTGTGTGAAGAGCGGAATAAAAAAAATGGCTATAATCTCACCTGGCTTTAGTGTTGACTGTCTTGAAACACTAGAAGAAATTGAAATTCAATACAAACAGTTATTTTTAGAGTTAGGAGGAAAAGATTTTTCTTATATACCCTGCCTAAATGATTCAACAGATCATATATCTTTGATTGCTAAACTTATTGAAACTGAAACAATGGGCTGGCTCAATGATTAATGATGCTAAAGATTGGTTTGAAAATCTACGAAATGATCTTGTAAAACAAGTTCAATCTTATGAAAAAAAACCCCTCACTGAAAAAAGGTGGAATCATCATGATCAAGGGGGTGGGCTTATGACAAAAATAAAAGGCGACATCATCGAGAAAGGTGGTATAAATATCTCAACAGTTTCAGGAAAATTTAATGAAAAGATGCAAAAAAATGTCTTAGG
>CAJWTA010000006.1 GCA_913046805.1 uncultured Fidelibacterota bacterium
AACTCACGACCAATGGCTTAAAAGGCCACTGCTCTACCAACTGAGCTACCGGCTCGCCGATATTTTTTACGTATATAGTTCTTTGACAAAAAAGAGTTCCAAAATTAACTAATTTGAATTGTGTTTCATACCAAAAATACTAATCAATTTTACCCTCGATACAGGTCGTATCAAACCCACCACGCGTGTTATAAATACTTGTTACTTTTATCTTTTCAGTTTGAAGAACATCTTTCAAATCATCATGTATTCTCTTTGTAGCGCCTTCTTGATATATGCCAACATTTCTAAAGCTGATAAAATAGTACTTCAAGGATTTTAGTTCGATGCATTTACCACCAGTCGGGTAGTATTCTATTTTAATATAAGCTAGATCAGGTAATCCACTGAAAGGGCATACCGCGCTAAACTCATCGGTTTCAGTCATTATGTATTGATTCGGACTTTCAAAATTAAATGTCTCAAGAAAGTCGGAATTAATCTGATCCTCATCAGTAAATTCAAAATATTTTCCTTCAGCTTTAGCCATTTTTTCCTCTATATATACATCCCGATGAACAGGTTTCTTTTATTTCGATTGAAGTTAAATACGTTAATTCTTTCTTTAGCTTTTCCCATATCCACTTAGCTATATTTTCACTGGTTGGATTTTCAAGCCCTTGCACATCATTTAAATAGTTATGATCTAGTTGATCGTAAATAGGTTTAAAGACTTTTTTTATATCAGCAAAGTCTTGTACCCATCCTGTTTCTTTATCTATAGGACCATCTACTGTAATTCTTACAAGAAAAGAGTGCCCATGAAGCCTTTTGCATTTATGATCATCTGGTAAGTTTGGAAGAAGATGCGCTGCCTCAAATGTTATGTCTTTATATATTTCCATTTATTTGCCTAGGGTATCCCTATAAATTTATGGGTTTGAAGGCTTAGCCTCCAACTGGGATGTTTGTGGCAATATTTTATGGCCTTTTCTGTATTTTCTTTTTGTTTTTCATTATCCATAGGCTGCAACGAAAAGTGATCAAACTTTAATTTTTCATATTGTAAAGGATCAACTCCTTTTTGTGGATAAACTAACTTCAACTCGTTGCCTTCCGTTATTCGTAACTCCTTACCTGCTTTTGGACTTACACAAATCCAATCAATATTTTTTGGAGCTTTGACGGTTCCATTCGTTTCAACAGCAATTTTGAAGCTCTTTAAATGCAACGCTTCAATTAGACTTTCATTGAGTTGGAGAAGTGGTTCGCCGCCTGTAAAAACAACAAATTTATTTATATTTGAATTTGAGGGCCAATGAGATACGATTTTTTTAGTCAGTTCAGTTGCAGTACGAAACTTTCCACCACCCGGCCCATCTGTTCCAATGAAATCGGTATCACAAAAATTGCAGATGGCATTCTCGCGATCTTCTTCGTGCCCTGACCATAAATTACATCCTGTAAATCTAACAAAAACTGCAGCTCGCCCTGAATGAAAACCTTCACCTTGAATTGTATAGTAGATCTCTTTAACTGTGTACATTAGACTGCATATTGAATCGGGTCAGCAATGTTAGTTTTTTTAAACCCTTCTTTTCGAAGAGTACACGCATCGCACAAACCGCAGGATATACCTGTTGGGTCTGGATCATAGCACGAATGTGTCACGCTGTAATCAACGTCAAGTTCAATTCCTTTTTCAATGATCTCTTTTTTACTTAAATCAATTAACGGCGTATGAATTTTAATGTGTGATTTTCCTTCTACTCCCGCTTTGGTGGCAAGATTTGACATTGCTTCAAATGATTCGATGTATTCGGGTCTGCAGTCAGGATATCCGCTATAATCCAATGCATTTACGCCAATAAAAATATTTTGAGATTTAATTGTTTCTGCATAAGCTAAAGCAAAGGAAAGAAATATTGTATTTCGAGCCGGTACGTATGTTATAGGGATTTTATCCTTATTTGTAATATCCTTACTATTTTTTGGAACGTCAATATTATCTGTTAAAGCAGATCCACCAAAAGCGCGTAAATCAATATCCATAATTACATGGTCCTCAACTTGAAATAATTGAGCACATTCCTTTGCAGCGCCAATTTCAAATTCGTGACGTTGTCCATATCTAAAAGATAGCGCATATAAACTATAATTTTTTGATTTAGCAATGGCGAGACATGTGGTGGAATCCAGACCACCGGATAATAGTATTACGGCTTTTTTCATTAATTCAGAGGTAGCTATATATCTAGATAACAGATATCTATCACGAATCTATGCCATTTTTTATAATACTTTCCATCGCATCAGCAAATCTATCAATCTCTTCAATAGTTGTATAAACATGAGGAGTTACCCTGCATCCGGTAAACTCAGGATGATTAATTGCGACAACAAAGATTTTATATTTATTCCACAGCTCTTTTGCTACAGCAGATGTGTCTAAGCCCTTTATTTCAACAGTGGCTATAGCGCACCCCTTACCAGGTTTTAGGCTTGTGTGAAGTCTAATTCGATCATTTTTTATCAGTCTTTTTGCCCAACGATCTCTTAAATAAATCAGTCTTTCTTCCTTATTCTTGCTTCCAATTCCTTGATGAAATGTAAGGGCATCACCAATAGCTATCTTATTAGGGCAGGGGTGTGTGCCAATTTCTTCAAATTTTCTGATATCACCAGTTGCACATTCGCCAGGAGCTTGCAATGGCCAAAGATCAGCTATCTTATCTTTACGGACATAAAGCATTCCTGTACCAAAGGGAGCTGAGAGCCACTTGTGTAAACTTGTTGCGTAGTAGTCGCAGTCCAGATCTTTTACAGTGAAATCGAAATGAGCAAATGTGTGGGCGCCATCAACGATCACCGGTATATTATATTTTCGCGCCATTTTAACAACTTTTTTCACAGGAAGTATCTGGCCAGTGATATTGATCATATGGCACATGAGTATCATTTTTGTTTTAGGGGTAATATTTTTTTCGAATAATTTTACAATTTCATTATCGTTTTCTGCAGGTATGGGAATTTTAAACTGTTTCATTACGATTCCATCACGGCATTCACGCTGCTTGAATGTATTTATCATTCTTCCGTAGTCTTGTGTAGTGGTCAGAACTTCGTCCCCAGGATTAAGATCAATACCATTTTGACATATTTGAAGGCTTTCAGAGGCATTTCTTGTCAGAGCAATTTCTTCTGTGTCGCAATCAAAAAATCTAGCCATTCTTTTTCTGACAGTTTCCTTTTGGGGTTCTAAAATTCGCCACATGGAATAAGCGGGACTAGTATTAGAAAAATCTAAATATCTTTTTAAGGCATTTTGAACTACGGCAGGAGAGGGGCTTACACCGCCATTGTTCAAATTGATCAAGCCGCGATCTGCAGTATATCCTTGTTGAATTTCTCGCCAATAACTCTCGTTTCGTGCAATAGATTTTGGGTCACCTTGTATGCCCTCAACAGACTTAAGCGCTTTTGCCATTAACGTTGGTTTTGCTAAGACTATTGATGCAGCGGCAGCAGGTTTAGCAATAGATCCTAAAAATTGTCTTCTGTCTAATTTATTCATACAAGCTCCATGGTTAAGGTAGAGTTTACTATACGAAATCAAAGAAGTCAAACTAGGGTAAATTAATAATGTCTACAATTTTTTTTAATTTTTACATATTCTTTCTTGCCTTCAATTTTTTTCTACATTTATATTGGAGAGCCTCTTTTGGCAGAATTCGGTATTGAATTCAAACTAAAGAGGCTGGCAAGTAAAAAAGTAATAAGGCTCTGGGTTGGCGTTCGGAGCCTTATTTTTTTTGTTATTTGACAATGGGGGCGATCGGTTTCGACGGAATATGCATCTTTCTAAATGGCATGTCGAGTCCCAATATCTCGTAAAAAATTGGAAAAACCATAAATGCCGATAACGGCTACATGGCCGCTGCTTAAGTAAGTGGCCCATCCTTAGTTAAGAATGCTCATGGCTTTACTAAAGGGTGTCAAATTAATGAGCTGGTTCTGATTGAGTCTGCGATATCAGAATAAGAAATTAGCAGACTGTGATGGCAATAGTCGCGTCTGCAGGACAGTTGTAATCAAGAATAATCTGTAAGACTAAGCATGTAGATATTTCTTTAGATTCTATTTCGGACGGGAGTTCGATTCTCCCCGCCTCCACTAAATTCAAAATCTATTGATAATGGTTTCCAGTCCATTAATTATAAATTGAACAGCAATGACCATTAGAATTAATCCCATCATCCTCTCAATAACTCGCATACCAGCTATCCCAATTTTTTTTGCAAGCAAGTTCCCTGCTCGCAGTATCCAATAAAACAAACCCATAGTTATAATTACAGATATAAGCAATGTTACTACACTGTAATCACTGGGACCTTTTCCTGATAATATGACAACGCCGGTTATTGCACCAGGTCCCGTAATCAAGGGTACCCCGATCGGACTTATTGCTAGCTCTTCACCGTCCTTGAACTCATCTCTTTCGGTTTGTGTGGTTCTAGATCTTCCAACTTGAGCATCCAACATTCTAAGGCCGCTTCTAAAAAAAATTATTCCACCCATAATTTGGAAAGCTTCTACCGTAATACCATAGAACCTAAAAATAAAGGAACCTAGAAGAGTAAAAACAATTAAGACAATGGACCCAGTTATTATTCCTTTTCTTGCAATTTTAGCTTGGTCCTTGTTGGGAAAGCTTTCAGTCATCGCAGCAAAAATTGGCGTTATACCTAAGGGGTTTACAACAGTAAACAAAGTTGACATGCAAAATGCCAAGTATTGGATTTCGGTATTTAAATAATCACTCAACTACATTTTCTCCGGCGCATTAATACCAAGTATTTTTAAACCACCCCTTAGAACCTTTCTTGCTGCATTTGAAAGAGCAATTCGAGCCAAGGTTACTTCTTCATTCTCCGTTATTATTCTGCAACTTGCATAATACTTATGAAATTTTGTAGCAACTTCTTGAAGGTAGTTCGCGATTACTTGAGGCTCTAATAATTCAAGTGCAGTCAAAACAGTATTTGGGAAAAGTTCTAGTTGTTTTAAAAGACTGATTTCAGATTCGTGTGTAAGATAATTTGGATCATATTTCTTCCAGTCTTTACCTTCTTTTTCAGTTCTGTTAATTATATTACAGATTCTAGCATGTGCATATTGTAGATAATATACCGGATTTTTATCCGATTGATCTGCTGCTAAATCCAAATCAAAGTTTAAATGTGTATTGATTCCTCGCATTACAAAAAAATATCGAACCACATCAACACCGACCTCATCTATCAGGTTGTCTAAAGAAATAAACGTAGCTTTTCTTGTAGACATTTTAATTTTTTCGCCCCCTCTTAAAAGAGTTACAAATTGATATAGTAAAACTTTTATGTGGTTAGTTTGAAGACCTAAAGCATCCAGAGCTAAAATTACATCTGGATATGTATCCATATGGTCTGCACCAAAGACATCAACAATTAAATCAAATTTCCGCTCGACTTTATTTCTATGATATGCGGTATCGGGAAGTCTATATGTTGGTTCCCCTGTGCTTTTAATAAAAACCCTATCTTGCTCTTTTCCTAGTGTGGTGGTCTTGAACCACGTCGCACCGTCTTTTTCGTATAGTAAATTTTTTGATTTAAGGTCAGTTAGAAGTTTTTCAATATCACCGTTATCGTAAAAAGTTTTTTCATTTGAGAATTCATCAAAGTCTATACCCAATACTTTTAATGAGTTTTTAATATTCTGAAACATCTTTTCTTCAGGAACGCTTTTAAACACAGAATCACTAGATACAAGATCTTTGCCAAATTTATCAATAATCTCTTGTGCGATATCGTTTATATATTGGCCTTCATAACCATCCTCTGGAAAATCAAAAGGTTTGTCAAGTCTCTCAAAATATCTAGCCTCAACGGATTTACTTAATATCCTCATTTGCCTTCCAGCATTATTGAAATAATATTCTCTGGTTACTTTAAATCGATTCCATTCAAGAATATTAGAAACAACATCTCCTAGGATTGCATTTCTTCCATGTCCTACTGTTAAGGGTCCTGTGGGGTTTGCGCTTACGAATTCAACATTAGCAGTTTTGTTTTGACCGACATTGCTTTTGCCAAAATCATTATCATTTAAAATGTCATTCAAGATTTTGTAATAATATTTTGCAGAAATTTTAAAATTAATAAAACCAGGTTCAGTTATAGAAATTTTTTCAAAAATTGTATTAGATAAGATTATTTCCGATTTTATTTTCTCGGCAATTTCAATCGGACTTTTCTTGCTAAGCTTTCCCAAAACTAAAGGGATACTTGATGAAAAGTCGCCAAATTTAGGGTTTTTACTTTTAGATACCTGTATATCTATATCAGAATAACCTAATTTTGTAAGTGTATTTTTTAAATCACCTATGATTTTTTTAATTATCATCTTCGCTGTAGGTTTTTATTTTAGCGTCACCCCAAAGTTTCTCTAGATTATAATAATCACGTTCAATCGTTTTAAAGATATGAACAACCACATCAATGTAATCTAAAATTATCCAGTTCATTTTTTCAAAGCCCTCTGTTCTTGTAGGCTTTGTTGGCGTATTTTTTCTGATATTATCTGCAATGGCTTTTACTTGTATATCTGTATCTGCGGAGCATATCAGAAAATGATCGGTAACTGATGTGAGATCTTTTAAGTCTATACTAATCACTCGTTCTGCTTTTTTATCGATAGCAAGATTAGCGATAGTTTTAGCAAGATTGTGTGAAGTAATATTATCAGTAGGCACTGATATCAAACTAATTGTTTAAATAAGATTTGACAGTATTGATAGTATTAAAATCTTTTCCAATTATTAGTGTGACATCAACATCAGATTCTGGATCAATGGATACCATAACTTGATTTGTGTTTTTGGTGTCAAATTTCAATGCGTCAGCAACGTATTTTAATCCATCAGTATTTTCATTTCGCTGAATGATTATGGTGTTGGTATAATCAAAGTTATCCGCATTTTCAGAGCGTACAACATCGACTCTTTTATCGCGTAAGAATTCAGAAAACCTAGCCGCAACACCTGGCTCACCGCAACCATTAAGAATTTCTACTTCAATATCTAGAACAGGGTTGGCTTCATAAATTTCTGTGGCCAGTTTGGGTGCTTCATTGCTCGAAGGAAAGGAAACGGGTCTTATGGGGATTCCAGTTTGAGTTTGCCTATTAGAGAAAGAAAAAATAAATGCAAACAAAAGAACAGACATAACACCAATACCAGCATTTATGATTCCCATTTGTTTCGCTTTTTTGGTTTTTGATTTTTTCTTCCGGTTCAAATTGAATCGGGATGATTTGCTTGAGCTGTATTTAGCCACTATCTTGGTACGAGAAATCTAGAATAGGGGCTTCTATAATATCTTGGATAGTTATTCATAGAAAACTTAATCAACATATTTTCTGAGGGTTTATAATCAATGCTCGTGTCGTAAAATATTTTGGCGCCATTGAGCCCATTTTGAGAGTATGGATTGATACCGCTCATTGGTGACATCAAACTAAACTGCGAAGAAAGTCTGATCTTATCATTGATAAGATAATTAATGTTCGTGTTAAATGATCCAACCGACATAGACTGATTTCCAAAGCTTGACATGGCCATACCGAAACTATTTGTGATTGAAAGCTTGCTCATATCGAAAATAGCAGAATTTCTAGCATGTGATACGCCATGGATATTTACCGGAACGGTTTGAATGGGGATGTCTGAGCGCAACTGTCCAGATGCAACAGTGATAAAGGTTAGTGTAAATATTGTAATGATCTTTATTTTTAACATGTATGCTACAAAATTACAACAAGAAATTAATTGTTTCACCATTTATCGATTAGGATCTGTTATTTATGATGCCACCACCCAGGCACATTTCACCATCATAGAATACGATGGATTGACCTGGTGTAACTGCAAATTGCGGTTGGGAAAATTGAATATCGCATGAAGCATCATCTAAAGCAACGATCTTACATTTTTGATCTTTTTGTCTATATCTTATCTTAGCATGTAAATTCGTATTTTCTGAGGGCGCATAACCGCTAATCCAATGCAGAGATTCAGCGCTCAGATTTTTGTGGAATAGAGATGGATGGTCACTTCCTTGAGCTATAATAAGGGTATTATTTTCAAAGTCTTTTTCAGAAACATACCATGCCTCTTTATTATTTCCATAGCCCCCACCAACACCTAACCCTTTTCTTTGTCCAATTGTATAATAAGATAAACCATCATGTTGTCCACAAACTTCACCATCAATAGATTTTATTGTACCAGGATTACTGGGGATATATTTTTTTAAGAATTCTTTAAAAAATTTTTGTTCACCAATGAAGCATATCCCAGTACTGTCTTTTTTCCCATGATTTAATAGACCGTTATTCTTAGCGATTTTTCTAACTTCTTTTTTATTAATTTCACCAATGGGAAATAAGCTCTTTGATAGCATTTCTTGATTAAGAAGGTACAAGAAGTAGCTTTGATCCTTGTCACTATCAACCCCTTTTAAGAGTTTATAGGATTCATTTTCTTTTTTGATTCTTGCATAGTGACCTGTAGCAATTTTTACTCCACCGATATCCTCGGCATAGTGTAAAAATGCTTTAAACTTTACCTCTTTGTTGCAAAGTACATCAGGATTTGGTGTTCTGCCTTTTGAATATTCATCAATAAAATTTTTAAAAACATTTCTCCAGTACTCGTCAGAAAAATTTGTCGACCTTAAAGGAACGCCGATCGAGTTGCATGCAGATAGTGCGTCTTTATAATCTTGTTCAGCGTCACATTGATCGCTTTCACCTTCCCAGTTTTTCATAAAAACACATTCTACATTATGCCCTTCTTGCTTTAACTTAAGTGCGGTAACCGAACTGTCAACACCACCACTTATTCCAACAATTATTGGTTCATTCATGTGACAATTCACTTATTGATTCAACTAAATAATCAACATCTTTAATAGTATTACTTGTACCAAAACTTACTCTTATAGTTGATCTATTTATGCTATCTTCTATCCCCATTTGCTCTAAAATTGGCGACAAACCTACCGTGCCTGACGAGCATGCTGAGCCGTTAGATATTTCGATACCTTTACGATCAAGTTTTGTTAGCATTATTTCATTCTTTATTCCAGGAAGGGCCAAGCTGCAAATACCTGGAGCATACGATTGTTCATTTCCATGAAAAATAACGCTTGGACATTTCTCATAGATTTTTGATTTAAAATGTTTTTGAATTTTTTCTAAATGATCTATTCGATTATCTAGATCATTGGTAACTAGCTGTGAAGCAATCCCTAAACCAGCGATACCAGACAAATTCTCAGTACCAGCCCTAACATTGCTTTCTTGTCCGCCGCCAATGACTAATGGCTTGATAGGCAGACCCTCTTTTTTATAGAGAAAACCAATCCCCTTGGGTCCATAAAACTTGTGAGCCGAGAAACTCATGTAGTCGACACCAAGACTTTTGCATGAAACAGACATTTTACCTATTGATTGGACGCAGTCAGAATGGAACGGAATCCTGTGGTCATGAGCTATCTCAACCAATTCTTCAATTTTTTGAACTGTCCCAACTTCATTGTTCACATACATTATTGAAATAAGACCAGTATCTTTTTTTATTGCAGACCTTAGGTTTGTTGGGTCTATTAATCCAGTTGAGTCTACAGACAAAACATCATAGGTTAGACCAAAGACTTTTAACTCATCTAAGACTTTTAATACCGCAGGGTGCTCAATAGATGAGGTTATTACATGCTTTTTTTCCTGGTATAACAAAGACCATAAAACAATATTATTGGATTCTGTGCCGCTTCCTGTAAAGAAAATTTCAGACGGGCGGGCTTCAATCATATTAGCAGTTAGGATCCGTGCATTTTCAATAATTGACTTTGAAGATCTACCAGATGAATAAATACTTGAAGGATTTCCAAAGTCTTGTCTTGAAATGTGATCCATTTTTTCAGCAACATCGGGATGTATGGGCGTAGTTGCAGCATGATCGAAATAAAGCATTAATTTTACCTAGAAATAAACTTAGATATCATTTCTAATGGCAGCATAGCGTACAGTATTCTGTAGATTTTTATAAAAAGGAGGTTGCCGCTGCTCAAGCATATCAATGGTTGATTGTGAATCATATTCAAACCTTAAAACATCCCACTGAAAAAAATCTCCTACGGTTAAAAAAGCAATAGATCCTCTTGAATCCTCGTCAAAAGGGAGTCCAGTGGCACCTTGACATAATATTTGTACATTTTCCTTTGACTCTTCACGTGGTATGTGTAGGTGGCCATGAACTATTATAAATTTATTGATATCTGAATTATCTTTTGATATTTCGTCACGCCACTTCAAAGCTTCATCCATAGTTGGAGGTATTTCATCTCTTTCGTACCAAGCATGACAAAATTCAACCAAAGTATTACCAACTATTTCTCTACTTGAAATAGCCATGCTATGACAAAAATCAACTCCTTCTTTGCCTATTTGATTTGCGGTCCATTTTTCATTTTCAATGATTTCGCTAAGCACAGGATCATCTTTGGTCATACCCTCTAAAGACGGTTCAGGATCATTCCAAATTTCTTCCACCAAATATCTTTCGTGATTACCTTTAATTACAATTGATTTCTCATCAGACTTAAGTATGTCAAATATTGTTTTTGGATCTGGTCCAAGAGAGAAATAATCACCTAAAAAAATTGTTTTATCAACATCTTTGCGTTCGTTGATAATTTCTAGTGCTTTTTTAAGTGCTGCGGAATTTGAGTGAACATCCGTTATTAATGCATAGGTTTTTGTATTCATAGAACCTGAAAATACATAGTCTTTAAGAGTGTGGTCAAGTCGTCTGTAAAATAAATTTTGACTTAATAATTCTTGTAGCGCGTTCAAGTTTATTAATAATATCATCCTCAAATGTCGAACAATTCTATTTTAATTGTTGGCTCAATCGCCATAGATACCGTTGAGACTCCTTTTGAAAAACAATCCAATGTTTTAGGGGGTTCTACAACCTATAGCCTGATTGCTTCAGGTAAGTCATTAGATATTTCAGTGGTGGGCATTGTCGGCGAGGATTTTCCAGCTGAAGCTCGAGCACTTTATAATTCGTACGCTAATGATCTAAGCGATTTAAAAACTGGAGATGGAAATACCTTCCGATGGGGTGGAAAATATCATGCAAATTGGGATGATCGAGATACTCTTTTCACAGAGTTAGGGGTGTTTATGGATTTTAATCCAGTTTTGAGCGAGTCGAATAAAAATAGATCACATATTTTGCTTGCGAATATTCACCCTGAATTACAATACTCTGTCATTTCTCAAAATCAAAATTCAGATGCAGTAATTGTGGTTGATACAATGAATCTGTGGATTGAAACTACATTACAGAGTCTTGAAAAAGTGCTTTTATCTTCAAATATATTGTTGATAAATGAGAGTGAATCTTTTCAGTTAACTAATGAAAATAATATTAAAAGTGCAGCTGAAATTTTATTGAAGATGGGTCCTGAAATAGTTGTGATAAAAAAAGGAAGTAAGGGTGCAGAGCTCTTTTCATTAAAGGAACATATAGAGGTTGGAGCTTATCCAGTTAAAAATGTAGTTGATCCTACTGGAGCAGGGGATGTATTTGCTGGCGCCTTTACAGCCTCAATAGCTGGCAAAGAATCAAACGAAATTGCCCTACTACAAGCTTCGGCATCTGCATCAATAAGTATTGAATCATTTGGCGTTGAAAGACTTCAGAATGCAACTGGCCAAGAAATAAATGATCGTGTCAATTTTTTAAGATCTACTCTAAAATCTTGATACGGTAATAATCAGAACATAGATTATATAATCAATTAATTAAAAATAAGAGACGTTATGAAAATCAATATACTCATTTCAAAAATTACATTATTACTTATTCTAGTAAATTTTTGGGCTTGCAACTCTACTGTTGAGTACACATCAGCAAAAATGGCAATTCAAGATGAAAATTGGAGTGAAGCAGAACAGTACTTGTTGGAAGCTCTTAAGGTGGAGCCAGAAAATGCAGAAGTTATGGTACAAATAGGATACCATGTGCATGCAAGAAAAAAAGAGTGGAATAAAATGAATGAGATGTTTAATTCGGCTGTTTCTATAAACCCAGAAGGAAAAACGCTTGGAAGGCCCGTAAAAGAAATAACTCAAAATTATCGGGAAATGTATTGGGCTGAGAACTACAACAAAGCGGTAAGAAAATTTAACAGCTATAAAAAAAGTCAAGACAAATCAACACTTGAGAGTGCGATTGAAATCTTTAACGAGTCTGTTTCTATTGATCCATTAAAATCTCAAACGTACTCTATATTAGCTACATGTTACTATGAAATGGGTGACCCAAATAAAGCAATAGAATCCGGAAAGTTAGGATATGAGAAAAATCCGGAAGACTTCCAAACAAATTTTACTCTCGGCCAAATATTATCACTCATAGGTGATAAAAAAGAGGCCCTTTTTCATATTGAACAAGCTGTGAAATTGGATCCATCAAATACCGATGCCGTACGTCAACTTGCGACTCTCTACTATGACAATGGAGACAAGGAAAAGTCTGTTGAAACTTTCGAAGTTGCCATAAAACAGGAAGATGATAAAATAATAAAAGCAAACCTATATTTTAATCTTGGTGTATTGTATATGCAACTTGATCAGTTCGAGCAAGCAGAGGATAATTTCTTCTTCGCTTACGATTTAAATCCTGAAGATACGGAAGCGCTGAGTGGTATAGCTCAAACTTTTGAAAACGCTGAGAAGTGGAGAAGGGCATCTAAGTTTTATCGTGAGCTTATACAGTTAGATCCTGAAAATCCGGATCATTACAAAGGAATGGCTAGAGTTTTAATAAAGCAGGGCGATATGGATGGTGCTACAAAGTATTTCGAAAAAGCCAAAAAATTAGGCGGATAAATAAAATCGTTTAATTTGATTTGTGCCTTTTTCGAATGTATTCGCTTAATGCTAAATCAAAACTCTGATCAGTAAAAATAGGAACATAATCAATTTTTTGATTACCGCACTCTTTTTTATATTTTTTTATAAATAATTTGATCTTATCCTGATATGAAGATTGGATATGCCAAGGATCGGTTGTAATTGTTTCACCTGTTTCCATATCGGTAAACCGTGTTCTTTCATTAAATGTGAAATTGAATTCTTGCTTATCTATTAAGTGAAAAACAATGACCTCTTGTTTATTGTGTCTAAAATGATTTAATCCTTTCATGACATTTTTTGGATCATCAAGAAGATCTGATATAAGAATCACTAATCCACTCTTTTTTATTCGCTCAGCCATAGAGTCTAGAATCAATTTAATATTTGTATTCTTTCCTGCTCTGCATTTATTCAGAGAACTGAATATAATATTTTTATGAGATTTTGAAGTTTTTGGAGGTATATATTTCCTGATAACATCATCAAATAAAATGAGTCCAACCGCATCTTTTTGATTTATCATTAGATGAGTTAATCCTGCAGTTAAAGACTCACCATATTTAAGTTTTGTGATATTTTTACTCTTGTAGTTCATGGATTTGCTCGTATCAAGCAAGATATAGCTACGAAGATTAGTTTCTTCTTCAAACCTTTTGACATAGTAGCGATCTGTTTTGCCATAAAGCTTCCAGTCGATGTGTTTTATTTCATCTCCTTGACCGTATGTTCTGTGTTCAGCAAATTCTACACTAAAACCATGATAAGGACTTTTGTGTTTGCCAACAAGGTACCCTTCAACAACTAATTTTGCTCTTAACGCCATATTATCAATTTTAGATAACATGATTGGATCAAGATATTTTTTTGAATTATCCATTAACAAGCTTCGAAAGTATTTCGTCTACAGATATACCTTCAGCATCAGCGCTATAACTTGGAATGACTCTGTGCCTAAGAACTGGATAAACCATTTTTTTAACGTCATCTATGTTAACAGAGGGATTTCCATTTAGTATAGCATGGGCTTTGGCTCCTAAAATAAGAGACTGTGTAGCTCTGGGACCAGCTCCCCACTCAATATGGTCATTTACAAATTTAGTTGCTTTTTTATTGGGACGAGTAGAAGTAACTAAATCAACAGCATATTCAACAACATTGTCTGCCACTGGGACCCTTAAGACCAAACTTTGAAAATCGAGTATTTCTTTTTTAGAGATGATTTTTTGTGGCCTAGAGTCAATTAGCGATGTAGTTTTTTTTATGATAGAAATTTCTTCTTCGCGATTTGGATAATCAATTAAAAGATTGAACATAAATCTATCCAGCTGTGCTTCAGGTAGAGGGTATGTACCCTCTTGCTCAATAGGATTTTGAGTAGCAAGGACAAAAAACGGTTCCTCTAATTGATATGATTTGCCAGCAGTGGTGACTCTTCGTTCTTGCATAGCCTCCAGTAGAGCTGCTTGCGTTTTTGGAGGCGTTCTATTTATTTCATCTGCCAGGATAATGTTTCCAAAAATTGGACCCTTAAAGAATCTAAATGATCTTTTTCCTGAAGACTTGGCCTCATCAATAACTTCTGTACCTGTAATATCGCTTGGCATCAAATCTGGAGTAAACTGTATTCGATTAAAGCTCAAATCAAGTAATTCTGACATGGATTTAATAATCAATGTCTTGGCAAGACCAGGCACACCTACAATTAATGTGTGGCCTTTGCATAGTAAAGCAATTAAAACATGATTCAAAACATCATGTTGTCCTATTACTGATTTCCCAATTTCATCGAAAAACCTTGATTTCATATCTCCTAGCTTTTCTAGAAGCTGTATATCTTTTTGATCTGACATATCTCACCTATTTTATATTTAAGGGGCATGAAATTACATTTTCATTTTTTATGATGCAAAGAGATGTCTTGACTAGAATAAATTAAACTATAAAATTATTAACCATGAATAATAACGATAAATCGTTCCTTGATCTCACTGAATTAGAAATTAGTAAAGCTATTGATAATTTAGGAGAACACCAATATCGCACAGATCAGTTGGATGACTGGATTTATAAAAAGCATGTTCGTAGTTGGGCGGATATGAATAATCTTCCGCTAAAATTTATAAACGAACTTGATTCTTTATTTAAATTACATCCGTTAACGGAAATTGGCTGTTCAGGAAAACCAAGCGACCCTGCTCAAAAATTCCTTTTTGAGACTAGTAAAAAAAATAAAATAGAATCAGTCTTAATGTATCAGAAAAAAAGAACAACAATTTGTGTATCCAGTCAATCGGGATGTGCTGTGGATTGTAAATTTTGTGCTACAGCATCAATGGGATTTAAGGAAAATCTAAGCCCCGGCGAAATAGTTGACCAGTTTTTGCATTTATCAAGTAGGTCTCAATCAAGGGTTACAAATGTTGTATTTATGGGGATGGGCGAACCCTTTTTGAATTACAAAAATGTTTCTTTAGCTGCTGAAATTATTAATAAAAAAATTAACCTAGGGGCACGAAAAATTACTATTTCAACCGCGGGTGTAGTTTCAAAAATATATAAAATGGCTGATGATAGATTGCCTTACAAGCTAGCCATAAGTTTAAATGCGCCAAACAATACGATACGAAAAAGAATTATGCCATTAACAAACAACAACCCTATTGAGGAATTGATAAAATCTGCGGATTATTACTATAGTAAATTAAAAAGGTTTGTTACTTTTGAATATGTCCTATTGAATAATGTAAATGACTCAGAAAAATGCGCAATAGAGTTAATCGATCTATTAAAAAATATACCCTGTAAATTAAACTTGATACCATATAACGAAATTGGTGGAAAGTTTAGTCGTCCAAGTAATCAATCAATTGATACCTTTATTAATGTTTTAAAAAATGCGCCATTTACTATTACAGTTAGGTGGAGCAAAGGAACAAAGATTGATGCGGGTTGTGGGCAGTTAGCGGTAAAAAATTAAAAATGATTAATATCGATTCAATAGTTGAAAAAATAATCGACTCATCAGATTTTGATGGTAAGATAGCTATAATATTAGGTTCGGGTCTTAAGGCTATATCGAACAAAATTATAAACGTAAATACAATTCCATACAGCTCAATTCCAAATTATCCCACAACAACTATTGAAGGACATGTTGGTGAGTTTGTAATTGGAGAATTAAACGGAACAAATATTATAGTTGCTAAAGGTCGAATGCATTACTATGAAGGATATTCAATTGAACAAGTAACCACCCCAATAAATCTTTTGTTAAAACTTGGAGTTAAATACTTAATCATTACAAATTCTGCGGGCTCACTTCAAGTTGATAATCCTCCGGGTCACTTTATGATAGCTAATGGTCATATGGATTTTACGTTTAGAAATGGCCCGCATGATCCAAGAATTAATTCAGACCAAATGTTTCATGATAAAGAATTAATTGACATTGCTAAATCAGCTTCTAGAAATTTAAATCTTAATACATGTGTGGGTTATTATTGTTGGACCCTTGGTCCATCATACGAAACTCCAGCTGAAATTCAGGATATGGCAAGATTGGGTGGAGGTGCGGTAGGAATGAGCACAGTTCCAGAAATTGTTGCTGCAGGTGAATTTGGTATTAAATCCTTAACAATATCTTGTTTAACGAATTATGCAGCTGGAATTTCAGCTACGCCTTTAACGCATGAAGAAGTGGTATCAAACGCAAATAAATTTGATAGTCAATTTTCAGCTCTTCTTGAACAAGTCGTTCTAAAAATCTCAGAATTAAGCTAGTATCCTATTGCAGTATTTTCACCCCGTTTATCAGCTCCGCCCCAATACATTTCATTGTGAATCATGATGCCGTTTGCTTCACCTATGTATCCTCGCTGTTCTAGTTTATGGCCTAAATCCATTAGTTCTTTAATGGTTTTTTCTGATAGGCTGCTTCTTTCATAGTCTATTTTATCAGGAAGCCATTGAGAATGAAATCTAGGTGCATCCACTGCTTCCTTAATGTTCATATTATGCACAACCACATTCAGAATGTTTTGAAAGACTGTTGTAATAATTGTTGAGCCTCCAGGGGTTCCTAGTATGAGATATGGTTTTTTATCTTTTAATACTATAGTAGGTGTCATAGAGCTCAAAGGCCTCTTAAATGCTTCTATTGCATTTGCCTCATTTCCAACAAGACCAAACATATTTGGAACTCCTGGCTTACTTGAAAAATCATCCATTTCATTATTTAAGATAAAACCTGCACCTGTTACAGTAATTCCGCTACCATAACCTGAGTTTATTGTTGTAGTGACTGAAACCGCATTGCCATATTTATCGATTACAGAATAATGAGTGGTTTCCTCGCTTTCAGAAAAAGGATTTGTACCAGCCTTGACATCGCTGGATAGTGTCGATTTATTTTGATTAATGTTGTTAGCTCTATCGCTAGCATATAATTTTGATAGGAGCAAATCAGTTGGGACTTGCCAAAAATCCTCATCTCCTAAATGCGTAGCTCGGTCTGCATATGCTCTTCGCTCAATTTCAGTTAATAAATGTGCATATTTGGAAGAGTTAAATTCTAAATTAAAAACATCAACTTGATTTGTTTCGCCAAATGAAGAGAACATATTTAACATCATGATTAATAGAATTCCGCCTGAGCTTGGCGGACCCATTGAAATAATTTCAAGCCCGTTAAAATTTCCAACAATGGGTTCGCGATATTTTGATGTATAGTTTTCAAGGTCTTCCAGTGTCATCCAATTAGCAACATTATTCATTTCAGAAACAATCAAATCTGCTGTTTTGCCTTTGTAAAATCCATCGCGCCCATTTTCTACTATGCGTTCTAACGTTGCAGCTAAGTCTTTTTGATAAAAAATATCACCACGTTTCCATTTTCTATCATCTCTAGTAAATATTTTTTTTGTTTCAGGGTGTTGGCTTAAAAAAGATTTCCTATTGTTGAATCTCTGTGCTTCATAATCAGATAACTTAAATCCATTTTTAGCGTAACTTATTGCTGGGCCCAATAATTGTTGAATAGAAATATTCCCTGAACCGTGATCTCTCCATGCGCGCAGTAGACCATCTACAGATCCAGGTACGCCTGAAGCATAATGAGTCCTAGTTGATTTACCTTCAATGACATTTTTTAATGAATCTAGAAACAAATCCTTGTATGCTGATTTGGGTGCCATTTCTCGATAATCTAAAGTAAATGTTTTGCCGCTTGCCATTTTACTTACCATGAAACCACCGCCACCTAAGTTCCCATTTGAAGAAGAGGTGACAGCAAGTGTGAACCCTACAGCTGCCGCAGCATCAACTGCATTTCCGCCTTGTTTTAAAATATCAATTCCAACTTGCGAAGCCTGAGCACTGGTTGAAACTACCATCCCGTTTTTTCCGCTTGCTATTTTCTGTTTTGAACATGACGCACAAACCAGTACAATTAAGAATAAGGATTTAGTTTTCATTTAAATAAACTACTTTCCCTTCGCGTCTTTTGTCAAAGGCACCATCAAGTTTTGATGGAAGAACTGTGATTAGATGCAATCCCGAAACTTCATTCCTTCCAAAATCTGTTACATTATATCCCTTCTTTCTTAATAGGCGTTTAATTTTATTGCCTTGGCGTGAGGACTCTATCTTTACCTTTTCCCCACGGGCTACAATGTTAGGAAGGTCAACAGATTCTTGAGCGGATAACCCCCAGGCAAAAACACCAAGAATAGTTTTTGATACATAGGCTGGTATAGAATTTCCACCAGGGGAACCAGTGATCATTAAAAGATTATTATGTTTGTCAAAAATCATTGTTGGGGACATTGATGACCTAGGCCTTCTGTTAGGGGCAACTGCATTAGCTAATTTTGTTCCATCCTCGGGTACCTTTCGTGAGAAATCAGTCATTTCATTATTCAACAAGAAACCGGATGCCCAACGATGCGAACCAAACACACTTTCAATAGTAGCTGTCATGGATACTGCATTACCCTCAAAATCAATAATTGAAATATGGGTAGTTCCTGAAGCCTCTTCGGTATTATCTGCTCCCCAATTTGGAGCAACTTCATTAATACCAATAAATTGAGATGGGTCACCAGGTGATGGAGTTGCACTCGGATTAAATTTTTCTTTAGATCTCTGTCGTAAGTAATCAGGATTAAGTAGCGCATCAATTGGAATTTCAACTTCATCTGGGTCGCCAAAGTAATGATCTCTATCAGCATAGGAAAGACGCTGCGCATCTACAAATGCTTGAATTTTTTCATACTGCTTCATATTATTGGTAGCAAGGTTGTCATAAATTCCTGCAATCATAATTTGCGCACCACCAGAAGAAGGAGGGGAGGTGGTGCAAATTCTCAGATCTCTAAAAGATCCACAAATGACAGGACGAATAACCGTCTTGTAATTCTTTAAATCATTTAAATCTAAACTACCAGGATTGGGATCTTTGATCACACTTTCTACTATGCTTTGAGCAACTGGTCCTTCATAGAACTCTTTTATTCCACCTTTTGAAATCTTTTTTAAAGTATTGGCGTATTCTTTATTTTTTAAAATATCTCCTTTTTTTAAAGGGATACCATTTGGATAAAAATAATCACTAGAACCTTCATTAATAGAAAGCCTTCCGTAGGTTTGAAGTGCGTCTACAAAACCTGCTAGTCTAGGAGATACTTCAAATCCATTTTCTGCTAAATTGATTGCATACTCAAATAGATCGCTCCAAGGAATTTTACCTGAACGTTCATGCGCAGTTTTATACAAAGCGACTGCTCCTGGCGATCCAACGGCTTTACCACTTACCCAAGCCTCCCTGAAACCCATAACCTTTCCATCTTTCATGAACATATCTATCTTTGCTTTAGCAGGCGCTGTTTCTCTTCCATCAATAAAGGTTAGATTTCCATTTTTAAAATTATAATTCAACATAAATCCACCTCCACCTAAACCTGAGCTTTGCGGCTCTACTAAGCCCAACACAGCATGAGCGGCTATAGCAGCGTCAACAGCGCTACCACCTTTTTTTAAAATCTCAACTGCAGCATCTACGGCATGCGGGTTTGCGGCACTAACCATAGCACCTTTATCCCAGGTTGACCTTTTAGAGTTGGAGGCGACTGGTCTCTCAATTGGCGATGTTGTGCACGAAAAAATACCTAATGAAATTAAAACTATTTTGAGTTTCATCATTGTTTTCCTTTTTGCCATTTTCTAAAATACGGAAACAATACCAAATAAACGCCAGTTAACCAAAGTACGAGTAGAATTAATCCTGAGGGAAGAAAAACCCACTTTTTCACACCATCACTAAACCAAGAACCATCATGGAGATTTTCGATTACATCTGATCGGCGGTAAGCCTCGCTTAGTATTTTGGCATTATCAGTATCAATTTGTATTTCCCACCTGCTTTTTGTTTTAACTTTTACAATACCTTTATCAATTCGCACATCTAAACGGTCAATATCCGACCATGAATCTATTTGAGCATTCTTCGAATTTTTTGCAGATTCTAAAATTTGATCAAAAGATATAGATGGGAGATTTGACTGGGAGCCAACCTTGGTTTTTGGTTGGATCCAAGAAACATCTTTTTTTAATTGAAGTAAAACTCCACTAATGATGATGATAATAACTGGTAGAGATACAATGAATGCTCCCCAGTAGTGAACTTTGCGAGACCAAACTGCAAAATTAAACTTTTTTTTTCGCAAATTAGTTACGTCTAGATGATAGTTTTGCTAATAATCTCAATATTTCTAAGTAAAGCCATATTAGGGTAACCATTAATCCAAATGCACCATACCATTCCATGTATTTTGGAGCTCCCTTTTCTGAGCCTTCTTCGATAAAGTCAAAATCTAGAACAAGATTCAATGCAGCAATTATTACTACGCCAATACTAAATAAAATTCCCATATTGGAGTTAGAATGTATTAAAGGAACACTAACGCTAAACCAGCTTAGAATCCAACTGATTAAGTATACAAAAGCTATTCCACCAGTAGCTGCAATTATCCCAAGCTTAAAGTTTTCCGTTGGCTTGATTAATCCTGAGACGTATGCTAATAGCAACGCACCTAAAGTTCCAAAAGTAAGCATAACGGCTTGAGTGACAATTCCGGGGTACATTGTTTCAAAAAACTTAGATATTCCACCCAAAGCAAGACCTTGTAAAATTGCATACGCAGGGACTGTATATTTTGCTAGGTGTTGTTTAAAAATAGTAACGAGAGCTAAAATAAAGCCCCCAAGCATTCCAATCATCATCAATCCTCCGCTCCTGGGGTCGCCTGCAGGAAGGTTCCAGGTAAATAATGATGCAGTCATAAGCAATAATAGCGAAAAAGCCGTTTTGTAGACTGTACCCGATATTGTCATGCTTTGCTCTGATGTCATATCAAAACCAGAAAAAGTTTTTGCATTAAGAGTTGGGTTTCCAGACCGAAGAGATAAGTGATTATTCATAAAAATTCTCCAATTTGTGCTTGATAGCATTTACAAGTTGATCAACTGCGACTCTATCCTGATGCTGTGTGTCTCGGTGACGCAACGTAACACTTTGATCGTCAATAGATTGATGGTCAATAGTTATGCCAAAAGGGGTTCCAGCTTCATCTTGACGGTAGTATCTTTTTCCGATTGACCCTTGTTGGTCATAAATTACTTTAAATTCTTTTTTGAGGATATCCATGATTTTTCTGCCCATTTCAGGTAATCCATCTTTTTTGACCAATGGACAAACAACAGCTAAAACTGGTGCTATTTTGGGATCAATTTTCATTACTACCCGATCATTTTCTTCATCTTCCCAATATGAATCAGATAAAACCGCGAGCATCATCCTATTTAAACCTGCCGATGTTTCTATGATATAGGGTAAAAACCTTTCATTGTTTTGCTGGTCAAAATATTCCATTTTTTTTCCAGAAAATTCTTGATGCTGTTTTAAATCATAATCAGTTCGATTGTGTACGCCTTCAATTTCGGACCATCCAAAAGGAAATTTATATTCGATGTCAAAAGCCTTTTTTGCGTAATGAGCTAGATCATCTTTCCCATGCTCATGAAACCTAAGTTTGTTAGTATCAATTCCTAATTCTTTGTAAAAATCAAACCGTTTCAATTTCCATTCTTCAAACATCTCATTATCGGTTTTTGGATTTATGAAGTATTGCATTTCCATTTGCTCAAATTCTCTTGTTCTAAAGATAAAGTTTCTAGCAACAATTTCATTGCGAAATGCTTTACCAACCTGTGCGATTCCAAAAGGAATTTTGAGGCGCATTGCATTTTGGACTAAAAGATAATTCACATAGATACCTTGGGCAGTTTCAGGTCTCAGGTAGGCAATATCAGAATCGTTTGCTACTGACCCAACACTTGTTTTAAACATCAAATTGAACTGTCGAGGTTCTGTTAAATGGCCTTTTGTCCCACATTTTAGACACTGTATTTCATTCCAAGGTATTGCGTTATCTTCTGAGATTAATTCATCTGAACGGTAGCGGGCTTTACACTTTTTACAGTCTACTAATGGGTCGTTGAAACCTCCAACGTGCCCAGACGCATCCCAAATTTTTGGATGCATAAAAATCGCACTATCTAAACCAACTATATTTTCATGTAATTGGGTCATTGCTCTCCACCAAATCCTGGAAATGTTATTTTTTAAAGTAACGCCTAGTGGTCCATAATCATAGACCGCTTTAAACCCCCCATAGATTTCAGAACTTTGAAAAACAAATCCGCGACGCTTACATAAAGATACGATTTTTTCAATATTCATTTTAGTCTAAATCCTTTAGCTCTGATTCTATCTCATCGCTAAATTTTATATTCTCATCTGTATTTAGATATTCCGCTGGTATTTTATGAGGACTTTTAAAATATGCATACATAACCATGCCCCCTAAAACAAAAATAATTATTGGTGCAAGCCAAGCGAAAACATTAAAGCCTTCTGCCTCTGGCATAGCTAAAATACGCTCTCCATATTTATTCGTATAAAAATTCATGATATATTCTTTGGTTCTTCCTGCATTAACAAAGCTAGCAATTTGCTCTTCCATCTCTTTGTTTCCATGTTCATATACGGTTCCATGAAAGCACGAAGCCATGAGGCTCTTCTCAATATCTAAAATAAGCTCGGACTTATCGTCTGCAAGAATTGACCCAAGAGCTGTAAATGCCAAAAATATCTTTTTCATTTTTTCTTTTTACGTTTTGCTTTCTTTTTTCGTGGGGGCGCCGCTCTTTTCTTATCAATTAACTTTACTCCATCCTCGAGCGTAATTGTTTCAATTTCTAGGTCGCTAGGCATGGAGGCGTTAACTTTTCCATCAGTGATATATGGACCATATCTACCATCTTTTAAAATAAGTGATTCACCAGTTTTAGGGTGATCTCCTAGCGTTTTTAGCTCCTGCGGACCGCTTGATCGCTTAGCTATTAATTCTAAAGCAGTTTCCAATTTAATGGTAAGAGGTGAGTGATCAGGGGGAATTCTTCCGTTTTTACCTTTGCCAGCTGTAACGTAAGGGCCGAAACGCCCGTAGTCCGCTTTCACTTCAAGGTTTGTTTCTGGATGAATACCTAGTACTCTCGGGAGAGCCAGTAATTTTAAAGCCATTTCTAAATTTACATCAGAAATTTCTGTTCCTTTTGGGATTGCTTTTCGTTTTCCCGATTCACCAAGCTGAACGTAGGGGCCATATGGACCAGTTTTAAGCAGTACAATTTCACCTGTTTCCGTATCGGTCCCAATTTCTTTATCTTCATTAATTTCTTGGTTAAGAATCTCTAAGGCTTTTTCAATATTTAAATCACCTAAATAGATTTCAGCTGGTACCGACTTTCTGTTTTCACCTTGCCTTAAAAAAGGTCCGTATTGACCGACACGAACTTCAATAGGTTCTTCTTTATTATCCAATTGAACAGAGCAAGCTTTTCCGATATCAACTTTTTCATCGAGCATCTTAACTAAACCGTTTTGATTGTCAGAGCCGAAGTAGAATTCTTTCATGAATGGAAGAGATTCTAATTCTCCTCTAGAAATAGCATCTAAGCCATTTTCCATTTCAGCGGTAAACCTGCTATCCACTAGTGAAGTAAAATGATTTTCTAAAAGTTGAGTGACTGCAAGTCCTAAGAAAGTTGGAGTAAGTTTAGATTGTTTTTTATGGACATAGGCTCTTTTTACAATCGTTTCAATTATCATCGCATAGGTTGAGGGTCTTCCAATGCCTTTTAATTCAAGCTCCTTAACAAGAGATGCTTCTGTAAATCGTGCAGGAGGCTTTGTATTATGTTTTTCCGGTTTTAAATCTTTACAATTTAGAGATTGATTTATCTCAAGATCAGGCAATAGAGTTTCTTTATTTTCTTTCAAATCGTTTTGTTCATCATTGCCTTCAACATACGCCGCCATATAACCGGGGAAGAGTATAATTTTACCGTTCGCCCTAAAGTCCGAATTTTGATTTTTAATCGTTACTGAGACTTGTTTGACTTGAGCTGATTTCATTTGTGATGCAAGTGTACGTTTTTTAATTAGATCGTATAGTTTTGCGGCATCTTCATCAAGTTCACTTTTTACATTATTTACATTTGCAAATTTCAGGCCTGCAGGTCGAATCGCTTCATGCGCTTCCTGCGCATTAACAACTTTTGATGCATATACTCTGGGTTTATCGGGTAAATATTCTTTTCCAAATGAATTGACTATCTCTGCTTTTGCGCCATTTAAACCTTCAGCAGACAAATTGGTTGAATCTGTTCGCATATAGGTAATAAACCCAGATCGATAAAGATTTTGAGCATTGTTCATAGTTCTTCGCGCTGAGAACCTAAGTTTTCGCGCTGCTTCTTGCTGAAGGGTGGATGTGGTAAATGGAGGCTTTGGATTAGATTTTTTTATTTTTTCTTCAATGTCAGATATGCTCCATTCACCTGCATTTAAATCTTTTACTAGCTTATTGGCCTCAACTTCAGAGAGAAGATATACGTTATTATTCTTTAGTTTTCCCGTATCAGGGTCGAAATCTTTTCCGGTTGCAATTCTTTTGCCATCGATTCTAATTAGAGTTGCCTCAAAGTTTTTATCTTCAGTTGAAAATTTAGCTTTTAAGTCAAAATAAACAGCCGAATTAAAAGATTGCCTGAGTCTTTCTCGCTCAATAATTATCTTTAATGCAGATGATTGAACTCTGCCAGCAGATAGTCTCCCTTGGACAAACTTCATATTTTTTTGTAATGTACTCCACAGCACTGGAGAGATTTTATAGCCGAATAATCTATCAACGATTCTTCTTGTTGTAGCAGCTTTGACTAAGTCTTCATCAATTTCTTTACGATCGTTTAAGCCAGCCTCAACCCCTTCTTTTGTTATTTCTGTAAAAATAACCCGTGATATTTTGGATTTATCCATTTCGCTTGCGATGTGTGCAGCGATTGCTTCACCTTCTCTGTCTGAGTCTGTAGCAATTATGATTTCAGGAGCGGTTTTTGATATTTTTTTGAGTTCATTTACCAGCTTTTTTTTGTCTTCAATGACTTCTTCTTCAATTGCAAAGTCATTTTCAATATCTACAGATAGTCTTTTTTCTGGCAGCTCCTTTATGTGTCCAATGGTCGATTTTACCTCAAAGGCCCCTTTGAGGTACTTTGATATCGTATTTGCTTTTGATGGTGACTCAACTATTAATAATGGTTTCACAGCTTTTATATTTCTCGTTTATTCAAAATTTTTTTACGGCGAATTTAAACCAAATATCTTAACTAAAATGATAAAGAAGTCATATGATTGACTACAGATCCAATTGCAATTTTTTCTTGCTTACTGTTTTCCAAATTTTTCACTTCAACGAGATTATTTTCAAATTCCTTGTCTCCAATAATAATAGCATACCTAGCACCAATCTTATTTGCTTCTCTTAATTGTGATTTGACAGATCTTCTAAGCATATCGCATTCTGTTGGCAGATTCTTTTGTCTTAATTCATCTGTCAGTTTGATAACCGCATCTCGAACTTTTGGTCCAATTCCCACAACATAAATATAAATGTGTGTATTGTCAGGATAGTCTTTTAAGGCCATCATAATTCTCTCAATTCCAGCAGCAAATCCAATACCTGGCGTTGGTTTTCCTCCAATCATTTCAACTAGTTTATCATACCTTCCACCACCACAAACTGCATTTTGCGCACCAAGAGATGGCGATATAATCTCAAATGTTGTTCTTGAATAGTAGTCTAATCCTCTAACAAGATTTGGATCGATTGAATAATTGATTTTTAAAGTATCTAAAAGATTACAAAGCTCATTAAAATGCTCTTTATCTTCATTCGTCCAAAAATTAGATATTGCCGGAGCATTTTTAATAATTTCAAGTTCAGAGGGAGATTTGGTATCAAGAATTCGCAAAGGATTGTTTTCAAATCTTTTTTGACTACTGGCACTTAAATCACTCAAGTGAGGCTTCAAAAACTCTTTTAATTCGTTTTTATAGTCTTCCCTACAACTCTCGGAACCAATAGAATTTAAAGTAAGTACAAGATCTTGAA
>CAJWTA010000007.1 GCA_913046805.1 uncultured Fidelibacterota bacterium
ACATTGAGTTTTGGTTCATCCTTTACAATTTGATCTCTAATTGCAATAGCAGGGTAGAGGTGCCCTCCCGTGCCTCCTCCAGAAATGATTATGTTTAAGTTATCACGCATTAAAATTATTACTCCAAAATTTGCTGCCTATACTTCTCTTTGATTCACTGATATTTAAAAGAATACCTAGACTGGAAAGTGTGATAATGAGATTACTTCCACCATGACTGATGAGTGGAATTGGAAGACCTGTTACAGGAAGAATTCCTGTAACATAACCAACATTTATAAAAGCGTAAAGCGACAAACTAGTTACTATTCCTATTGATAGAAGAATACCAAAAGTGTCTGTTGTACCTTTTGCTATTTTAATACCTCTTTGAAATAAAAAAAGAAAGATTGATAAAACTACCATAGCACCCCAAAGCCCAAGTTCTTCACCAATTATCGCAAAAATAAAATCCGTATGAGGTTCAGGTAAAAATAGATTCTTTTCAAGGCTATTGCCAATTCCCAGACCTTTTATTCCACCATTACCTAAACTAATCAATGACTGTTGAGCTTGATATCCAATATCTTGACCGGTAGATTCAGTTTTTCCGATGATTGAGCTTAACCAGTAAACGATTCGCTTCATTCTGTAAGGCATCATAAGCATTACTGGTATCAAGACGGATATTGCTCCGCATGCAGCTGCGGAAAGGTGAGAAATTTTAGCTCCACCAATGAAAAGCATAATAAATCCTATTATGCCAAAAACCGCTGCTGTGCTAAAGTCGGGTTGGATAACTATTAAAAAAAGGATAATGGTAATTAAAAAAAGAGGAGGGAATAAACCGCTATAAAACTCTTTAATTTTATTTCCTTTTTTATCAATGTAATATGCTAGATATATAATTAACGACAGTCTTGCGATATCTGATGTCTGCATAGAAATAAATCCAAAATTTAGCCATCGATCTGCAGTGGTTGATCCATTAAAAAATGATACAAATTTTGTGAGAAATAGAAGAAGAATAGATATAATAATAAAATGTGGTGCTATAGATTTAAGTTTTCTGTAATCAAAAATTGCAAAGAAAAACATTGCCGTCACTCCAATGATCATTCTCTTTAAATGAGATCGAAGATAGATTGTATCGCTTAAACCACTTGATAAATAAAGAGATTTGAATGAGCTTGCGCTATAGAGCATTACCATTCCAATTCCACATAAAGCTAGAATTATCCACAGCAATGTTTTGTCATATTTTTTTATTATTATATCTAAGTGGTTCATGCGTAAGCCGCCTCATTGATGATTCTTTTAAATTCATTGCCTCTGTGTTCAAAATTATCAAATTGGTCAAAGCTAGCGCAGCCTGGAGATAATAAAACAACATCTCCAGAAACTGCGCTTTTTTTACATTCCTCTACCGCATCCCTGAGGCTGAATACTGCATTCAGCGCTACCGCATCCCTGAGAGCTGTAGATATTTTATTGCTTGCACTGCCGTATGAAACTACTTGTTTGATTTTTTTATCAAGGAAAGGTTTCAATGTACTAAAATCAGTGTTTTTATCTTGACCTCCTAAAATTAGGATTATTGGCCTATTAAAAGATTTTATTGCTGCAATAACTGATTCTATGTTTGTTGCTTTAGAATCGTTGTAGTAGGTAACACCTTTAATTACTGATACCTCTTCTAGTCTATGTTCAATTCCTTTAAAATTTATTAAAGCTTCTGCAATGACTTTGTTAGAGATCTTTAAAATTTTTGCTGCTGATACTGCAGCTAGGATATTTGAAATATTATGATGGCCTTTTAATGTAAGATCATCAATGTCCACTATTTTTGCTTGATCAATAGCAATACATGAGCCATCAGATTTGATTGCGTTCTGAGTATCATTCAACAAACCAAAAGTTGTTTTATTGGTATTCAATTTTTTGCAGTGACTAGTTATATTCTTATCGTCAGAGTTATAAAGTAAATGGTTTTCTGAATCATGATTCATTGCAATTTTCATCTTTGCTTCCAAATATTTATCCATATTTTTATATCTGTCTAAATGGTCCGGTGAAATATTTAGAAGAATTGAAATAAAGGGTTTAAATGTTTCTATGTGCTCTAACTGATAACTTGAAAGTTCAATAACATATATCCTGTTTTCAGGGCAATTTTTTAGGTCTTCAAGAATAGCACGAGAAAAAGCATATCCAATGTTTCCAGTTAATTTTGGATTGAATTCACTTTTGGATAAAATCTCATTAATTATACTGACAGTAGTAGTTTTACCATTAGAACCTGTCACACCAATTATAGGTTTATCCGTGAACCAGCTTGCAAACTCTATTTCACTGATTATTTTTATTCCTTTAGCTTTAGCATTTGTTACTATATTAATATTATCAGACACGCCTGGTGAAATAATCCATAAGTCTGAATCGTAGATTTTTTCAGTGTGTCCACCATTTTCAATTTTTATGCCAATATTTTTAGCATTTTTGATGAAAGACTCCTTTGCGGTTGAATTAGAGTCGCTTAACAAGACATTTGCACCCAATTTGTTTGCTAGAAATGAAGCGCCATGACCTGTTTCGCCCATTCCAATTACAGTAATTTTTTTATTTTTAAGATCAACATTCATATTGCTTATCATTAGCGAATTTTAAAGGTTGTTAAAGTTAGAAGCGCAAGTAACAGTCCAACTATCCAGAACCTTATCACAATTCTGGATTCAGGATAGCCTTTTAGTTCAAAATGATGATGGAAAGGTGTCATCAAAAACAGTTTTTTTGGTTCCCCGTATTTCTTTTTGGTGTACTTAAAATAAGAAACTTGTAAAATCACTGATAGAGCCTCAGCCACAAAAACACCGCCTATTATTGTAAGCAAAAACTCTTTCTTAAGAAGAATTGACAATGTCCCAAGTGCCGCACCTGTAGACAAAGATCCGACATCTCCCATAAATACCTCCGCTGGAGAAGCATTAAACCAAAGATAGCCTATGCATGCTCCCACGCAAGCTGCCGAAAAAATTGTCAACTCTCCAGCGCCTGGCAAGTAAATGATATTTAAATAATCTGAAAAATCAATTCGACCACTTATATAGGCAATGGCTGAAAATACTGTAAAACAGATTGCTAATAATCCTGCCGCTAATCCATCAAGCCCATCAGTTAAGTTCACTGCGTTTGAAGATCCTGTGACCACTAAAACGATAATTATAGGGTATAGTAGACCAAAATCAATTAAAGCGTCTTTCAAGAATGGAACCGAGGTTACCGTTCTAAAATTGTCCCATTCAGGGGTATTATAAATCCAAAAAGTAATTATTACACCCAGGGAAATTTGACCCGCAAGTTTGTATTTAGCCACAAGCCCACTTTTAATTTTTTTAATTGTCTTTAAATAATCATCAATAAATCCAATTAATCCCATCCAAACGATAGATATAAAAATTATTTGAATATATGGGTTTTGAAGATCAGCGAGGAGAAGAGTGGGGAGGATGATTGCTGTAAGGATAATTATCCCCCCCATAGTTGGAGTGCCTCTTTTTTTAATATGGCTCTCCGGGCCATGTTCGCGAATTTGTTCGCCAATCTGATAATATCGTAGCTTGCGAATTATGACCGGTCCGAGGATGAAGCTTATAATAAGCGCTAAAATTGCAGCAGCAGCGCTTCTAAAAGTTATATACTGAAAAACATTGAGTGGAGAAAAAAATTCTTTTAATAGGTCAAGGAAGTAGTATATCATTTTTTTAACAAGCTTTCTACTATTGTTTCCATTTTCATTCCTCGAGAACCTTTAATTAGCACCTTGTCATTAGGCGAAACTATTCCATTAACAAATTCAATTAATTCAGATTTACTATTAAAATGATCGTTAATTTCAATTTTCTTGATTGTTTTAAACGTTGAAAGAGATTGATTTCCATAGGTCAAGACAGCAGATAAATCTTGCTCATCACATTTTTTCCCCACAGCAATGTGCTGTTCTTCTGAAAGATCTCCGAGTTCGAGCATGTCACCGAAAATAAAAATTTTCTTCCCATCGCCTGAAAAAGCGTTTAAATAATCTAAAGCTGCCACTGTTGATTCAAGATTTGCATTGTAAGTGTCATCTATGACAATAAATGATCCGTTATTTTTAACTTCACATCTACTTTTTGGAGGTGTAAACGTTTCTATTCTATCCCTAATTGCATCCCACTCAACACCAAGTTCTCTCGCTATTGAGCTGCAGGCTATTATATTCTTAGCAAAAGAAAGATTTGACGAAAAAGTAGGTATTTCTTCAGCGTTAATGGTTAAAGTTATGGAACCATCATCTTCATAGTGTAAATCTGCAGGATAGTCACAGTCTGGATTTATTCCAAAAGAAACAGATTTTCCATTTACTTTGATTTTCTTTACTCTCTCATCTGCATAATTTATAAATGCAGTACCATTTGGTAAATTTTCAAAAATAGCTGCTTTGGTTTTTGCTACAGCTTCTATACTTCCAAAACCCTCAAGATGGGCTGGAGCTATGTTTGTAATGACTCCAATATTAGGTTTGGCGATTTTTGCTAAAATATCTATGTCACCGATTTGATTGGCTCCCATTTCTAAAATTGATGCGCCATGAAATTTTGTTAGCTGCAATAAGGTAAGAGGGAGTCCAATTGATGTATTATAATTTCCTTCAGTCGCATGAACATCAAATTTTGATGAGAGTATATGTTTTAACAACTCTTTCGTTGAAGTTTTTCCGTTTGTACCAGTAATTCCTATGACAGGTATGCTAAATTGTAATCTCCATTCAGTTGCTATTTTTCCTATAGTTTTAACAGTATCACCTACTTCAATTTGTTCACCCTTAGTGTAGGTTTGTTTTTTTGATACCATAGCATAAGATGCACCATTTTCAAAAACCTGTCCCAAAAAATCACTACCGTCAACTTTTTCTCCTTTGATTGCTATGTATAGATCACCTTCTTGAACCTCTCTACTATCAGTTGCTATACCATTAATTTTTTCACTAATAGATTTTCCAGTAGCTTTTTGAAATATCTTTGAAAATGTTCTTGAATTTGGGAGAGTTATTCTCATAAATATTTCTCAATGATTTCTATATCTGAATATTTTATTTTAGTACCATTTATATCTTGATAATTTTCCCTACCTTTCCCCAAAACAACTAGCATATCACCACTACCTATATTTTTAATAGCTGCTTCAAGACCATCCTGTCTATTGACAAAAACATCGTATTTATTTTTATCAATACCTTTGGTTATTTCTGAATTAATTTTCTCAATATTTTCAAATCTTGGGTTGTCAGGTGTAATCCAGATTTTATCCGCAAACTCAGCAGCTATTCTACCCATTTCACTTCGTTTTGTACTGTCTCTATTTCCACCGCATCCAAACAATACATGCATTTTATTTTTACTGCGATGTAGCTTTTTTAGGGTGGATAAAACTTTAAAATAAGAGTCAGGAGTATGTGCGTAATCCACAACAATGCTTTTTTCATCCTTTGTTTTAAAAATTTCCATTCTGCCTTCGATTAAATCAGTTTCTTCAATTGCTCTTTCAATGATGTTTGGGCTAATGTTTAAGGTGATTCCTGCGCTCACTGCAGATAAAATATTTTCAGCATTAAATTCACCAACCAACTTAGAATTAAATACTATTTTTTCGTTTCCAGCTTTTATAAATCCATTTATGCCGGATAAGGAATAATTGATATCTTTATAGTGAATATCCCCTGTATCGTTCATTGATATGCTTACAACAGGTGCTGAAGATTCAAGTTTCATTTTCATTCCATAATCTTTATCAGTATGAATGATAGATGTACCAGTAATCGGCATCATTCTAAAGAGCCGAGACTTTGTCTTAAAATATGTTTCCATATCATTGTGGTAGTCTAAATGTTCTTTTGACAAATTTGTAAAAATAGATATATCGAAATCAATATCTGCGACCCTAAACTGGTCTAGCGCGTGTGAGGAAACTTCCATCACAACATGAGTAAAAGAATTATTAGATAGATCTCTTAATATTTTATGCAACGTTATAGGGTCGGGAGTGGTTAGTGTTTTGTTTTTATCGAACCCATCAGCTATGACCCCTAAAGTTCCAAGTTGCGCGGCTTTAAAGTTTGATTGCTTTAAAATTGAATAAATCAATGAAGCGGTTGTGGTTTTACCATTAGTACCTGTTATTCCAATTATCTTAAGCTCTTTTGAGGGGTAGTTGTAGAACTCAGCAGCAACCTTGCTTGCTGCAAGTCTTGTATTGCTCACCCTTAAATTTGGAACAGGAAGTTTGCCAATATCTTTCCCATTTGAAATTACTGCAGCTGCACCATTTTCAATGGCTTCGTTAATATAGTTGTGCCCATCATGTTCTTCTCCATTGATGGCCACAAATAAACTTCCTTTTTCTACATTTTTAGAGTTAGTGCATATTTTATGAATATTAATATTTGACAAATCTTTTTTATCGTGAACAATATGTTTTACTAAAGAATTAAGTTTCACTGTTTTAAACTCATGACTAGTGATGAGCCGGGAAGTTTTTGTGATCCCGGCTTGGGAAATTGCCAGACGACTTTCCCAGAGCCTGAAAATTTTGGCTTTAATCTATTTTTGATTAAAAGCTTTTTTGCTTTTTTAATACTCATTCCTCTTACATCCGGAATAATTACATAGCCATCTGTATACGGTTTGACGGTGCTAATTGTGCTCAAAGTAGGAGGGATGCCATCTTTTTTAGAAGCTAGTACACTTTTTGATTTAACCGTTTCATTTTTATAATGCTTAAATGAATCATCAAGATTTATGATTCTTTCTGCTATTCTTTTAAATAGTGGCGCTGCACCATACCCCCCCCAATGCAATCCATGATTTGGCTCATCTAAAACAACTACCCCAACTACTTGAGGATTTTCAGATGGGAAAAAACCTGCAAAATTTGAAACGTATTTTCTTGAATATGAACCCTCTAAATATTTAATCGCTGTGCCTGTTTTTCCAGCTATTGTCCAACCCTCAATATCAGCTTTTGTGCCAGTACCTTCGTTTACAACTTTTTCTAGAATCTGTTTCAATTCATGCATTACGCTAGGTTTAGCAATTTTTCTTATTGATTCAGGCTTTGGTGAATAAATGACATTACCTTTTTCATCTATTATTTGCTTTACAAGTTGAGGTTTAAGCAGTACACCTCCATTAGCAATAGCAGCATAGGCTGAAGCAATCTGAAGAGCTGTAACGGCTACTTCATATCCAATTGAAACAGATGCTACAGACATATGATTCCAGTCACTTTTTTTTCTTAAAACTCCTTGAGATTCTCCTGGAAAACCTATTCCAGTATATGAACCGAATCCGAAGCTTCTAGAAGTATTATAGATAGGGTCTCTACCTATTTTTTGAGCAATTTTAATTACACCAACATTACTAGAATTAGCTATAATTTGAGGAAAAGTTAAAACGCCAAATTGCTCATGATCGGAAATTGTCCACCCATCTATTTGCACTTTACCTTCCTCACAATTAAACTCATCTGATAATTTTATTTTTTCCGAAAGCAAGGCAGCGGTCGCAGCTACGATTTTATATGTAGACCCAGGTTCAAACTGGTCTGTTACCACTTTATTTTTTTGATTTTCTAGTGGAAATCCATTTGGATCATTTAGATTAAAATCAGGAAGAGATGCCATTGCTAGAATATCTCCATTTTGCGGATTCATTAGAATCCCCATTGCGCCTTTTGCACCTGCTTCATCGATCCTTCTTTGCAATTCTTCTTGGAGAATACTTTGATATTCAATATCTATAGTTAATTGTATGTTCGATCCTTGTACAGGTTTTTTAATTGGAAAACTAGTTTTATGGTATGAGCCCTTTCTTCCGGCGACATTTTTTTGCTTTACCACCCAGCCATTTGTTCCTGCTAAAAACTTTTCATAATGCCTTTCAATTCCAACTAATCCCGAATCATTATGTTTAGTGAAACCTATAATTTGACTAGCTATATTTGCATGGGGATAAAACCTTCTTGAGCTTTTTTTTGTTTTAAGTTCTGGAAGCTCTTTTTCAATTTTTTCACCGACTTTACGGCTCACTTTTAATTCGAGCACCTGATAACCGGTTTTTTTATTTTTTAATTTATTTGAATAAAAATAAGAGTCACGACCTGTTATTTCTGATAGTGATGTAGCAATTTCATTTTTGTTATTTATATTTTCAACATGAACACCTACAGAATAATGAATGATATTTTTGGTAAGCGGAACCTCATTTTTATCAAAAATATTACCTCTAGTTGCAATTAAAGGTTCTTGAGTTTTGCTTTGCTTAAAACCAATCTTTCTGTAATGCGAACTATCAAATACCATTATCTTTACTAATCTAATTGAAAGCCCTGTCCATAATAGAACAAATCCTAGCGAAATAAATATTATACGAGATCGATATTTTTTGTAGTTCTTAGTCATTTAGCTGTGCAATGTCACTTTGGTCGATATATATCATTATGGTTTCAGGTTTTGCTGGAACCATTTGAAGTTCCGATCTTGCTATACGGGATATTCTATCCCCTCTAGACAAACGTGAAATTTCAATTTCAAGCTCGTCTATAGAGTTTTGCAGTTCGAATGCAACTTGTTTTTGTGTTTCAATATTAATCACTGTTTCATCTATCTCGGTGTAAACCCATAGATAAACAAGCAATCCTGCGATAGATAAAATAGAGCTTAAAAAAAATAAAAAACTTTGCACGTACTCTTGGTTTTTTCTAGATCTTCTTTTTTTAATTTTTGTCATATTTATAATTTCTCTAGCGCTCTTAGCTTTGCGCTCCTAGCTCTTCGGTTATGTTCTATTTCTGTTGTGGAAGGGGTTATTGGCTTTTTAGTTAATAAGTAGACCTTATTATCACGTTTTAATTCTCGAAAAAAGTTTTTTACTATCCTGTCCTCTAAGGAGTGATATGACATAATAACTAGACGGCCTTCTTTATTTAGATAGCGTAAAAAAATATCTAAAAAACTTTTTAATTTTTCAATTTCACCATTAACCGCTATTCTAATGGCTTGAAAAACCCTTGCAAATGTTTTATTTCTTTGGTGTGGAGGGGTAGATTTTCTAATTGCATCTACAAGATCGCTTGTTGTGTTAAGATTTCTGCTGCTTTTTATATTTTTGGCAATTCTCCTTGATCTTCTTTCATCGCCAAATTCATAAATTATATCAGCCAATTGTTCTTTGGTTAGTTTACCAATGAGCTCTTTAGCGGTTTCACCACCGCTTTGATCATATCTCATGTCAATAGGGCTATCATGTTGAAATGAGAAACCTCTGCTGTTTAAATCTAATTGCATGGATGACAATCCCAGGTCAAGAAGAATTCCATCGACTTTTGAAATGTTGTTTAATTTCATAATATATGGTATACGATGGTAAGAAGAGTGATAAAGATTAATTTGGTTTTTAAAAGAGCTGAGCTTATTACTTGAAATTTCCAATGCATCGCTATCCCGGTCCAGGCCAATCACCATTCCTCTTGAAGATAATTTTGAGAGAATTTCGTAAGCGTGTCCTCCTGCTCCGATGGTACCATCAATATAAACTCCGTCTTCTCTTATGTTCAAAAAATCTAAGACTTCGGGTGTCATCACAGGAACATGGTGTAGTTTTTCTTCCTGTGCTATAGGCATTTAAATCAGAGAATGATTTTATCTGAAAGATCATCAAATTGGCTTGAATCTATCTTGTTAAAGCTATCATCAACATTAGAAAGAAAAACAGGATCCCATATTTCGATTTTATTTACCATCCCAATTATCAGTGCATTTTTGGTAATATTTGAAAATGTCATTATATTTTGATTTAAAGCAATTCGACCTTGTTTGTCAAGCTTTGAAATAGAGGCATGGCGGACGGTATTTCGAATGAAAGACCTATTAACGCTAGAAAGAGAAGAGAGTTTTCTAAGTTCATCTTCGATCGATTTCCAGATAACAAGCGGGTAAATCCATACGCATTTGTCCATACCACGAGTTATAACAAGAGAGTTTTTATTCTCTTTGCTTAAAGAACTTCGAAACTTTGAAGGAATGTTTATTCTTCCTTTTGTATCTACCGTATAGCTGTATTCACCTATGAATGTATTTTTATTTAATGTCATGCTTTAAACTTTTGGGATTATTACCCACTATTACCCACAATATATTGTATATAACCCACATCTGTCAATACTTATTATCAATAATTTATTGATCTATAAATAGATTAATTAAATACTGTAAGTGGTGATATTGTTTTACTTTTTAGGGGAAAACTGCTGAAGTGTAACAGTTTTCTCAGCGATAGAAATTAATATTTTTGTTGGATAAATATCTGATTTTACGATATTTAAATTATTTTTATTCAAGTAAAGGTTTAATCCTAAAGTTTGGTTGAATTTAATCTCTATTTTTTCGTTAAACCTGTGAAAGTGATTGTCTCCAATAGGCAGAACTTGTTCAGATGCCATTAAATCATCTGACTTGATTTCATACCAAAGCCTTTGATCGGTAGTGAGAGTGATAGAAAAAGGATATGTAGCTTTTAGTGCTTGTTTGGTTTCAGATATTTTTATGTAGTTCTCTTGAAGCATTTGATCGCTTATGGGTCCTTCTTCTTCATATTCGCTTAGAAATGGCTTCGGGTTTGACGCTTCAGTTTCTTCATTAATTGATAATATTATGTATAGAGCAAATAATAAGGTTGAAATGATGAAGACACTTTTGATAATGTCAGAGCGAATAGTCAAAGATGGTCTTTTGCTGACTGGCTTCTTTTTTATATTTTCATTAGATGGTATTTTTCGATCTTTTTTTTCGGTTTTTTTTACTGTTTCAACCCCCTTTTTTGAGGAAGGTGTTTTATTCCCCAGATAAATCTCAAGTTCATCTAAAGTTTTTTCAGGATCAACGCCAATTTCCACAGCATATGCTCGCAGAAAAAGTCTCACATAGGTGTAGGGTAGTTGATCAAACATGCCTTTTTCAATAGCATGAAGAGCTGAAAGGCTAATTTTCGTTCTTTTGTGTATTTTTTCTAGCTCTATACCTTTTTCAGTACGTATAGTTTTTAGTTCTTTAAAAAAATCGGTCATATTGTAAATATTGTAATTAGTCCTTGCTAAAATTATTCACTGAAAGGTCATATAAGCACTTAAAAACTTTTGATAACGGAAGCCCCATCACATTGTAGTAGCATCCATCAATTTTTTTAATTTGCGATGAAAACCAGTCTTGTATGCCGTAGCTCCCTGCCTTATCAAACGGTTTATAGTTTTTAATATAAAAATCAATTACATCATCTGAATAGTGATTTAATTCTACCACAGTCTTACAAAAAAAGGATTGTTTTATATTTTTTTCAGCATTTTGAATTGAAACTCCAGAAAATACATTGTGAATTTGTCCGGACAGCATTCTAAGCATTTCACGACTTTCAATTTTATCTTGCGGTTTTTCAAGCAACTCTCCATTCAAAACTACTACAGTATCCGCACCAATAACATAACTTTGCTTATTTTGTAAAGAAACCTTCTTTGCTTTTTTTATTGCACATCTTCTAACAAAAGTAGGAGGGTCGGTTTTATCTAGGTCTTCAATGACATCGCTGGGAATTACTTTAAAGTTTAAGTCCATTTTATTTAAAATCTCTCTTCTTCTTGGTGACTTTGATGCCAAGATTAGGGTACCAAGTTTATCTAAAGCAGTCATTTTATTATTGCAATTCTCCCTATGAAATGAGTCTCTTGATTGTCATTTTTTGCATTGATTTTATAAAGATAGACTCCATTTGACAGTGTCTGTCCATATTGATCTTTCCCATCCCATTCTATATTTCCATATCCTTCATTGAAATACATTGAATATATAGAATTAATCTTCAGGCCGCTTAGTGTGAAAATATCTATAGCAATCTCTGCTGGTTGAGTTATCTCAAAAGTAAATTGAGTTTTATCAACGAATGGATTAGGAAAATTATAAACGTTTCTTAGCTCAAAAATATCCGAAGAAATAATATCGAGTTTTATCTCTGATTCACTTGGATTGTTTGCATTATCCCATACCTTCAATTTAATCGATACATAATCAATGTTTGTATCTGTTTCATAACTGTATGAACCTGATGTTAAGCTATTTGTATCGTATTTAAATTTGCTGGTGATGTTGTATTCATTTGATAGAGCTTCATCGTACAAGATCATTTCATGACCTTTTCTATTCGTAATGTTTATACCATTTGGGTCTGAAATTTTAATTTTAATTCCCTCTCCCTTTTTTATATGATCACCATTCTTGAGTATTCTTCCAGAATTAGTTAAAAATGCAATAATTGGCCCATCAGTATCTGTCGACGGCTGCCCAGGTACAAATACAATGTTAGAGGCAACTCCTATAGCTTCATCACCATTATCTGATTTTATATTAAACTTTACACTGGCAACACCCTTTTTAAATGAAATGTCCTTTGGGACTCGAAATTTTGGAGATAGGGTATTATTTGAAAACGTAAAAGAGCCTTTGAATAATTCTGGGCCATTTTCAAAAAAAGAAATGCTTTCTTGTTTAGATCCAAAATTGAAGGAGATAGATTTTTCATTTGGCACATCTTGAAGAATAAAGTTACCAGCTCCATTATCATAATCAATAGTCGCGTTCAAACTTCCAATAGAAAGAGTTGATAGCGTATCAGGGCTCACAAAGGCATTTTGAACAACTTTCTTGGGAAGCGATAACTCCATATATGGATCACCAAAAAGGTGAAATAACTCACCAGAAGACCCACCTGTTTTGACAGATTGTAAAATAGAACCTGCAGTCAAACTCGAGATGTTTTCATCCTTAAAAATTTGATTGAAAATTCTTTCCAAGAATTGAATATTGCTATTTACGCTGATTCCGCGTGAGGTGCTAATCACTGCAGACGCTCCATCCATCGGAGTTCTTATTAATTGCTCGGCAAATGATTCTTCATCTATTTTATCAAAGTGACCCCAATTGCACGTCCCAGCAATCCATAAAGGTAGTTTCATTCCAGTTTTAATTAATTCTAAATCGTTCCTGTTCTCATTTATAATCAAGAGTTTTTCTTGTGCCCATTGACTTGAATTTCCATGACCAATGTAATTAACGATTGAAGTTCCATTGTTAATGGATTCTATTAACTCTTGTGTTGCTGCTGGTTTGGTGATACCCGAATTTAAACCACCATCTATTTCATCATACTTAACCAAGTATATTTTTCTTGTATCCATAAATTCTGGTATGATCTGAGCAATTTTTTCAGAGTTATATGTGTGGCTTTTCCCAGTCGTAAGCTCAAAAGGTTCTTTTTCTGGTCTCAATGGATCATCTGCTACAAGCGTAACTCTTTGTTTCCATATACCATCTTTCATATTTTTTTCAAATTCTACTATCTTTTCGCAAAAATTCACAACCTCTTCAATTGTTCTTGCTGGAAACCTACCTGTTGCCATTTCGGGTATTCTTCCATTGAAAGCAACAAACCTATCATCTGTTGCATAACTATTAAGACCTCCGATTTGGATTGTGGGAACCTTCAGTTTTGATTTACCAGTAATATCTCTATAATCGTAATCAGCGTCCCCCATAAAAAGAACATAAGTTGGAGATAAAACCCAGTTCTCATGTGCCCATTTTAAAAAATATTTAATAGCTACAGGATCTTTATTTCCTCCAGAAAATTCACTGTAAATATCTTCCAGTGAGCAATATAGAGATTTTGTGCGATGATTGATGAGTATATTGGATGCATTTCTAAATGATTCAGGTCCAATAATTAGATGATCTGCTTCAATATTAAGAGAACGAAGATTATTCCATTTTTTATTTTCAACTAAATTCAAATCTATTAACTCTGGCAAGTCGTTAGTCCTAAATGCATAAAATCTCTTTAGATTGCCTTGAGCTGAAGAGGTCGTAAAGTAAGTATTGTCAATAGATTGTACAGGTAAGTTTAAAGGGGTCGAGTGGTTTGTGATATCCCAAACAATTACATTTTCCCCATTAATCTTAAATTTTTTATTTACATTGTCAGAGGAAGTAAAAAAGTCAAATGGTTTTACATAATTGAGCTTCCTTAGGTAGGAGACATTTAAATAATCATAAAAAGGTTCTGAATTTGAATTGTTAGATTGATTTTTTAGTCTCAAGGTATTTAAGCCTTCATCAATTAAATTTCTACTAATGGTGAAATCAATAGATTTTGGACCTATATTTGCCCAATTTGAATCAATTATTTTTGTGTTATCCTTAAAAAGCGCAATAGAGTGTGGTGTATTTTTAAATCGTGTATTAGTTTTTTCATTTCCAATCATTCCTAGAGTACCAGTTATTGTAGTTTGTGTAGATGGATCTACAACCTCTATAGTATCAAATATGGATGCCCCGCTAGATATTGATTTATTTCCCCACAGAAGACCTGACTCCTGTGGATTAATAATGTCGATTTCACTATGAATGAACACCCGAGCATAGTCTATTTCAGCTGAGCTAGTATTAATTAAATTTGCTGTATTTATTCTTTGCCCACGAACAGAAATGTTTTTTGGAATAAATAGCCAATACATGCTTTCATTAAAATACAAATTTTGATGCCATTTAACCTCGTCTGCATTAAGATTGAAACCGCTTGGTCCTCTTCCATAAAAAAGTAAATAATCGTCATTTGATAAATTCCCATCAGAACCACCGAAAATTGTAACAGGAACTTCTATAAGATTTTGAGGAATATCGCTTTCGGGATTTATTAAATGGGAGTCGTTATAGGTTTTATCTCTACCAAAAGCTGAGCTAGTGAAAAGCATTATACTTCGTGGGTCAAAACTAAATGTGGGTTCAAACAATGAATTTATGTTTACGCCATTAATTTTGTATATACCATCTTTAATTATTGAAAAATTTACCCATTTACCTTCTGGAATAATCATATTTTTTGGCATTCTTTTTTTTGTTGCCTCTATCCAGTTTTTAGCAACATTCCAATTTATTATTTTGGGTTTTAATAAATGAAAGTGGATTTTTTTTAAAGAAGTTTCTTTAGCTTTTTGATCAATAAAATTAATTTTTATTACCAAGGTTTTATAATAGGATTGAGCATTACCTTGAGAAGATATTTTTAATGTTCCTGTATTGAGACCATTCACTTTTTGATTATTTACCCATTTTATTTGATTGAATTTTTCAGAAAGATTAAATGTATGACTGGTTTCGTCAAATTTACTTATTTCAATTTTAGGCAAATTTGGACTAGGTAGACCTACAAGTAATTCGAATGGCTTAAGATCGTCAATTAATTGTGGGTTTGTATTAATTTCGACAATTAAGCTATTATCTGAAGAACTGAGGATTTTGTAATCTGCTTGTGAAAATACAAGGCAAAACCCTAAAAAGTATGCAGTTGCAGCTTTCTTTAGTATTTCGCACATAAATCGTAGTGAAAACATATTATAAATTGAGTCGATTTTTTGAAATTATTTATAAGTTTATATTTTATTGCAGATTATCAAGATTGAAAACAAATGTTGAAAGGTGTAATTTAATATTTAATATTTACCCTTAATTTCTCTATTTGCATCAAGTTAGGTTACGCTTCATGTTTGATTTAAAAATAATCAAAAAATGCTATGACAGAATGCCGGATAATGTGCTCATGGCTAAAAAAAAATTAGGACATCCTCTTTCTTTGACTGAAAAAATACTTTTTAACCATCTTTCAGCTTCCAATGATGACCAGTCATTTCTTAGAGGTAGTTCATATGTAAATTTTGATCCTGACAGGGTAGCTATGCAAGACGCTACAGCTCAAATGGCTTTGCTTCAATTTATGATGGCTGGAAAAAATAAAGTAGCTGTTCCATCAACTGTTCATTGCGATCATTTGATTCAAGCTAAAACTAGCGCAGACACAGATCTAGTTAGTGCCCTTGGCATAAATAGTGAGGTTTTTGATTTTCTTGAATCAGTTTCAAATAAATATGGATTGGGTTTTTGGAGGCCTGGTGCTGGGATAATTCATCAGGTAATTTTAGAAAACTATGCTTTTCCTGGTGGAATGATGATTGGAACAGATAGTCATACCGTAAATGCTGGCGGCTTAGGAATGATCGCTGTAGGAGTTGGTGGGGCTGATGCCGTAGATGTTATGGCTGGAATGCCTTGGGAGCTAAAACTTCCTAAGCTTATCGGGGTTAAGCTTTCCGGTAGCTTGTCAGGTTGGGCATCCCCAAAAGATGTAATTCTTAAATTAGCTGGAATCTTAACGGTTAAGGGTGGAACGGGTTCCGTTGTTGAGTATTTTGGTGATGGCGTAAAAACATTGTCATGTACGGGTAAAGGCACTATTTGCAACATGGGTGCTGAAATTGGCGCAACCACATCTATTTTTAGCTATGATAAAAAAATGGAAGACTATTTAAGAGCCACAGGAAGAGGTGAATTGGCTGACTTGGCTGATAATGTTAAAGAATTTTTAGTTCCTGATAAGGAGGTTGTTGAAAATCCAAAAAATTTTTATGATGAAGTAGTTGAGATTAATCTGTCCGAACTTGAACCTCATTTGAATGGCCCTTTTACTCCTGACAAAGCTACTCCTATTTCACAAATGAAGAATAGAGTTAAAAAATACGATTGGCCAGATAATGTTCAAGTTGGACTAATTGGATCTTGTACTAACTCCTCCTATGAAGATATTTCTCGCTCAGCATCTATTGCCAAACAAGCAGATATGAAAGGATTAAAGGCTAAAGCTGATTTCACAATAACTCCAGGCTCAGAGCAAGTTCGACAAACCATACAGCGAGATGGATTCGTTGATGATTTTCATAAAATTGGCGCTAAAGTTTTTGCAAACGCATGCGGTCCATGCATTGGGCAATGGTCAAGAGAGGGTGCCGAAAAGAAAGAAAAAAATACCATTGTTCACTCTTTTAATAGAAATTTTGCAAAAAGAGCAGATGGAAATCCTAATACGCACGCTTTTGTCGGTTCGCCTGAGCTTGTAACTGCAATAGCTATTTCTGGCAGCCTGTCATTTAACCCATTAAAAGACAATTTGATCAATGAAAAAGGAGATAAAGTTATGCTTGATCCTCCCTCTGGTTATGAGTTACCAAAAAATGGTTTTATATCAGATAATTTGGGTTACCAGGAACCAGCAGCTGATGGAAAAAATATCAAAGTTAAAGTTAACAAAAGCTCAGATCGTTTACAATTGTTGGAGCCTTTTGTTCCGTGGGATTTAAAAAATTTGAAGAACATTAGATTATTAATAAAGACCAAAGGGAAATGTACAACGGATCACATCTCTATGGCTGGACCATGGTTAAAATACAGGGGACATTTAGATAATATATCAAATAATATGTTAACAGGAGCAGTAAACTATTTTAATGATGAGGTCAACAGCGTTAAAAACCAATTAAGCGGTAATTATGCTCCAGTTCCCGATGTTCAGCGAGATTATAAATTTAATAAAATACCGACAATTGTTGTTGGAGATGAAAACTATGGTGAAGGATCTTCAAGAGAGCATGCAGCAATGGAGCCAAGATTTCTTGGAGTTTTAGCAGTTTTGGTGCGATCCTTTGCAAGGATTCACGAAACAAATTTAAAAAAACAAGGCATGTTAGCGCTTACATTTTATGACAAGTTTGACTATGAAAAAATTCAAGAAAATGACACCTTTAATTTTCAAAATCTCAACGAATTTTCAGAAAATAATCCTCTCATTTTAGAGATAAAGCATGAAGATGGCTCTGTTGATATTATCAAATGTAATCACACCTATAATAATTCTCAGATTCAGTGGTTTAAGGCAGGATCAGCGCTTAATCTGATTCGTTCTCAAAGTTAGATAAAAATGAAAGTTCTAATAACTGATCCAATATCGGAATCAGGCATTTCTGTTCTTAAAAAAGCAGGTATCAAAACCCTACAGCTTTACGATGTATCCTCAAGTGAAATATTAAAAGCGTGCACTGATGCCACAGGGTGGATTATTAGAAGTGGTACTAAAATTGATGCAAAAATAATGAAAGTTTCAAAAAAATTGCGAGCAGTCGGTCGGGCAGGTGTAGGAATAGACAATATCGATATTTCTGCAGCAACCAGGATGGGTGTGGTTGTTATGAATACTCCTGACGTAAACACAATTTCAGCTGCCGAGCATACAGTTGCAATGATGTTAGCGTTATCCAGAAATATATCAAAAGGCGATTTTGAGTTAAAGCAGAAAGAGTGGAATCGACACCTTCTTATTGGTACTGAGCTAATGGATAAAACCCTTGGTATTGTGGGCTTAGGTAAAATTGGTAGAGAGGTTATGACTAGAGCACTGCCCTTTGGAATGAATGTTTTGGGTTACGACCCATTTGTTGATCAGGAGATGTTCAATAGCGATGAAATAAAGATAGTCGATTTGGATGAACTTACTGAGCGGTCGGATTTTATTACTGTTCACGTACCCTTAAATTCTCAAACTGAAAATTTGTTTGATAAAGAGCGTTTAAAAAATATGAAAAATTCATCCAGGATTATTAATGTATCTAGAGGTGGAATTATTAACGAGAATGATCTCGCAAACGCTTTAGAGAATAATGAAATATCCGGAGCCGCAATCGATGTTTTTACCGAAGAGCCAATTAGCAAATCAAATCCTCTTCTAAATGCCCCAAATACTTTACTTACTCCTCATTTGGGAGCTTCTACAAAAGAAGCAAAAGAAGGAGTTAGTATTTCAATATGTGAACAAATTCGCGACTATTTGCTAGAAAACAAGTTAAATAATGCAATAAATATGCCTGTTTCAGATATATCAATAATGAAAGAAATTCAGCCTAGCCTCGACTTGGCTGAAATGATGGGTGTAATCCAGGATCAGTTAAATAGTGGAGTTGTTAAAAAAATTCAGATTGAATGTTCTGGAACGATTCAAGAAAGCAAGCCCGTTTCTCTTGCATTTTTAAAAGGTTTTTTGAAAAGAAGAATTCCTGAAAGGGTAAATTTCATTAATTCAGAGGCTCTTGCTATAGAGCTTGGAATCAAAATTGAGCATAGCTATACTAACGACAGTTTCTCTTATACAAACCTCATTCGAACAAGAGTGTCTGGACCAAAAAGCCCAACGCGGATTGCTGGTTCAATATTTGGGCACAATCAGCTAAGGTTGGTAAATTTACTTGGGTTTGATATTGATGTTACTCCTTATGGTTACCTTCTATTGTTAAAAAATGATGATGTTCCTGGCGTTATTGGCAAAATTGGAACTATTTTGGGAAAGCATAAAATAAATGTTAGTGGTTATATTTTGAGTAGAGTGAAACAAGGACAAGCTTTTTCAGTAATTCGTATTGATAATTTTGTTGATGGTAAAATTGTTCAAGAAATTATGAGACTTCAAGAAATAACATCTCTTCAACAAGTTTCTTGCGAAAATTAAAACTATAATGAATAAAATTTATATTGCCGGAGGTGGTGTTGCTGGAATGTCAGCAGCAATGTATTTATCTCAAAAAAATATTCCAGTAACTGTATTCGAAAAAAGCTCAAAGTCGGGAGAGAGCCGTCATGGAGACTATGAGGGACTTGAAAATTGGATTTTTAAAGAAAGCACACCTACATTTTTCAATAATATAGGATTTGATTTTAGCAAAATAAATTTACATCCAATAAACAAATTTTATGTCCATTGTGAAAACAAACCCCATCTGGTAGTAAAGAGTAAAAAACCTTTTTTTTCTTTGGTCAAACGTGGCACATCAAGCGGTGATTTCGATAATCAGCTTTTTCAGCAATGTAATAAATCAGGAGTAAAATTCAGATTCAATACCCCTGCTCCTGATAAATGTGACATAATTGCCACTGGAACAAAAAAAGCCTCTGCATTTGTACGGGGATCTAGCTTTAGAACAAATCTTGAAAATCAAGTTCATCTACTTCTAGGTGAAAAGTTCTCCCCAAAAGGTTATGCTTACTTAATAGTATGTAATGGACACGGAACTATAGCCACCGCATTTAAAAAATTGAAAAATAGCAATTCTGATTATTTAAATAATTGTAAAGAATATTTTAATAAACTGGATATTACCATAGTAAATGAAAAAGACTTTGGAAGTAGGGGGAGTTTTTCTTTTTCATCAGGAAAAATCAGCTCACCTATTTCAATAGGTGAGGCTGGAGGTTTTCAAGATTATCTTTTTGGATTTGGAATGAAAATGTCAATGATGTCTGGCTTGTTTGCTGGATCGTACATTAATGGAGAAAAAGCAGACGCGAAGCTATTATTAAAAAGAATAAATAAAAAAAGACGAATTTCTTTTTTAAATAGGATTCTCTTTGAGAGGCTTAATGATGATAGTATGTATTATTTAGCTCAAAAATTTTCTCATTCAAATATTCCATTGTCGATTTTAGTTGAAGCCTACAATTGGAATTTTAAAAAAACTTTTAAATGGTTGTATTTTAAAAATCGATATGAAGTACGTCCTACTTAGAAGCATACAAGTTTTTTCTATGCTCATAGTATTTACTGGTCTTATAAAGGGCATTCGAGATAGCAACGTGTCGTTGGAGCTTAATGCATTGATAATTGGTTCTGGTCTATTTTATATAGCAAACTTGTTGCTGAAGAAAAATTAATATCGGAAATTATATCTAACTAAAAGAGTGTAATATGTCAAAAATATGGAAAGATCTTAAATCAAATATGAAAGATTGGAGCAATGCTGCAGTTGAAAAAGCTGAAGAGGTTAGCAAAGTAGCTGTAGCTAAAACCGAAGAATTAACGAGAATTAGCAAAGTTAAGTTATCTATACATCAGCTTTACAGGGATAAGAATAAAGAATTATCATCTCTGGGTAAATTGGTATATAATCACTCCAAAGAGGCAAATATGTCCAATTTTACTGGAAATGCAGAGTTCTTTTCATATGTTGAAAAAATAGACGGTATTAATGCTCAAATTCTTGAAAAAGAAAATGAAATTAATGAAATTAAAACTGATGCTTCAAATAGTGAAGAAATCGAAGTCAGCGCTAGTGAGGTTGATACCGAAAACCCTATCATAAGTGAAGAAAAAGTTCCTGAGGATGTTGAGCCATTATCTTCGCAAGATTTTGAAAAAGAGACTCAGGAATAATTATTTATTTTTTTGAGCATTCATTCAAAAGTGTGTAGATTATAGTTCTAACATTAAACAATAATGTTTCGATCAAAAAAGAATTCAAACAAATACCATAATTACATAATTGTTTCTGAAAAAGATACGGGCGTCCGTAACTATCATTTTTCCAAAAAATTTGTACTAGTATCTATTGGTTTATCTATTGTTACAATTTCAACTGTGCTTTTTTTCACAGCAAATGCATTAACCGGTGTAATTCACCAAGCTAAAATGGATAATTTAAGATCAAGTTACGAAAATTTATCTGAGACTCTGGCGTCATTGCAATCCCAACTTGAGAGTGTTTCAGGTGAAGTTGGATCAATTGAAGAGAAGGATCAGGCCATCAGAACTTATGCTGGACTTCCACAGATTGATAAGGATGTGCGAAAGCTTGGAGTTGGAGGAACAGATTTCAAAACAAAGACAATCGATGATATCCCTTCTGATATTTCGAATCGAATCTCAGAGATAGAAATGAATGTGAATGCGCTTTCTAGAAAAGTCAAGCTTGAATTAAGTAGTTATAATAATCTTTACGAGGTTGTTCGAAATCACTCTGATAATTTAAAATACGTTCCATCAATTAGACCGGTGCAATCTGGCTATATTGGATCAGGTTATGGTTATCGTGAAGATCCATTTAATGGCAAAACAAGATTTCATTATGGTTTAGATATTGCGTGTAATGTTGGAACAAAGGTATATGCGCCTGCTGATGGAAAAATAAAATTTGCTGGTAATCAGGGAGGGTTTGGCAAGGTTGTAAAAATAGACCACACTAATGGATATAGAACAATATTTGCGCATCTCTCAGAAATCAATGTTAAATCTGGCACTAAGGTTAAAAGAGGTGACTTGATTGCTTTAAGCGGGAAGAGTGGCAGAACCGTAGGACCTCATCTTCACTATGAGGTTCATCATTACGGAGCCCCCCAAAATCCACTCGATTACTTTTTCTCGGGCTATCTCAAGTAAGCCTTTTTCCTCTAGTAATCTTTTTATAATTTTAACTAAATAAATGTTCAAAACATATCATATAGAAACATATGGATGCCAGATGAATGTTGCAGACTCAGAGCTTGTCTCTGCGATGTTGCAAAAAGCAGGGTATAAAGAAACTTCAGAAATACAACAAGCTGATGCAATTTTTGTAAATACTTGCGCAATTCGAGAGCATGCAGAAGATAAAGTTCACTCAAGGCTTGGTTTTTATAATAAAATTAAGGAGCAAAAACCTTCTACAATTATTGGCGTACTTGGATGCATGGCTCAAAATTTAAAAGAAGAAATTCTTGAAAATAAACCATATGTTGACATAGTTCTAGGTCCAGATTCTTATAGAAAGCTTCCTGAGATGTTAGATGGTAGAGCAGAAAATAAATCCCATATTGTTGATACGAAATTGTCAAAATTTGAAGTTTATGATAATTTATTTCCAAAAAGAAATGATGGTATAAATGCATGGGTTTCGATTATGAGAGGTTGTGATAAGTTTTGTTCTTTTTGTATTGTTCCATTTACGAGAGGGAGAGAGCGCTCCAGAAGCATTACGAGTATTAAAGATGAGGTTAAATTAGCTGTTGACAACGGTTTTTCTGAAATTACGCTTCTTGGACAAAACGTTAACTCGTATAATTTTGAAGGAAATAAATTTCATAAACTTTTAGAAGAAGTAGCTCAAATTAAAAATGTCAAAAGAATTAGATACACTTCTCCCCATCCAAAAGATATGACAGTTGAAGTTCTCAATGTTATGAGTGATTATGATAATATTTGCAATTATGTCCATTTACCTCTGCAAGCTGGAAATAATAAAGTATTAAAGCGTATGAATAGAACATATACCAGGGAAAAATTTGTTCAGTTATCAGATGTCATTCGAGATAAGCTACCCAATGTTGGAATATCAACAGATATAATAGTTGGTTTTCCAGGTGAAAACGATGCTGAGTTCCAAGAAACACTTGATGTCATGAATGATGTCATATTTGATTCTGCTTACACCTTTAAATATTCATCCAGGCCAGGTACCAGAGCAGCCGAATTTGAAGACCATGTGCCAGAGGAGGAAAAACAAAAAAGATTAGAAGAGGTAATAAATTTACAGCGAAAACATACCTCTATAAGAAATAGTCACTTTATTGATAAAATTGAAATGGTACTAATTGAAAAAGAAAGCAAAAGATCTAAAGATCAATGGGCAGGACGAACAGATTCTAATAAGTGGGTTATTTTTAATAAAAATTCCGATAAAATAGGTGATATTGTCCCTGTGCACATAGCATCTGCTCATGGAATTACTTTGCAAGGTAAAATAAAAAAATTAGAAGAAATGGAGTTAGCGTAATGAAGTTATTGAAAATTTTTGTTGCACTCGTTTTAGTTATTATAATCTTATATTTTCTTTTGCAAAACAATAACCCTGTAGATGTTGATTTAGTTTTTTATCAGAAAGAGGGCGTTGCCGTTTCAGTGGTAATGTTAGGTGCATTGGGTGTTGGCATGCTAATCGGATATGGAGTTGCTTTAATGATGATACTGGCAGGTAAATCAGAGCTTCGATCTTTAAAAAATAAAAACCAACAACTTGTCGAAGAGTTAAATGACTTGCGCAATGCCTCAATTGATGAAGGTATATATGAAGATCAAAATGGAGTTGATTGAAATTGAATACATATCTTTTTCTGATATTAATTTTAATCAGCTTAGGAATTTTAGCATTTTTCATATTCCGAAAACCTAAAAAAAAGCAGCCTACTCAAACAATTTATACCAAAGCTCTTAATGCCATTATTCAAGGTGAAACGAAGGTCGCCTTAAAACATCTTAAAGACGTTGTAAAGCAAGACACTGATCATATAGACGCCTATCTTCAGATAGGAAATATACTTAGAGAAGAGGGTAATATAAAGGCAGCAATTAAAATTCACCGCTCTCTTACTGTAAGACCTAATTTATCGAGGGGAGCATACAGACAAATCCATAAATCCTTAGCATTGGATCATTACAAAAATGGCAATTTAAACAAAGCGAAGGAAGAGGCTTTAAAAGTTGTGAAAACAAATAAAAGAAATTTGTGGGCAAATCAATTTCTTTTGGAAATTAGCGAGAACCTAAATGACTGGAAAGAGGCAGCGCAGCTCTCAAAAACAGTCCAAAGAATTAAATCTTCAAAAAATCCTGACCAATTATCTAAATTTTTAGTATTTCAGTCCATGGATAAGCTTAAAAACAATCAATCTAATGAAGCTATTGCTCTTTTAAAAAAAGCCATCAAAAATTCACCTACTTTTAGTATGCCATATAAAAAATTGGGAGACGTTTTATATCAAGAAAATAAATTGCAAGATGCAATAGTGAATTGGGAAAAATTTGTCGAACTTAATCCTGGAGAGAGTAAAAAAACTTTATCAAAAATTGAATCTGCATATTTTGATATTGGGCAGTTTGATGATGTTGAAAAATTTTATAATAGAGTAATTCAGAAAAATCCATCAAATTTGATTGCCTTGGTTAATTTAGCCAATCTACTTTACCAAAAGGGAGAGTATGATGCCTCAATGTCTTTAATCGATGACGCAATTTTGAAAAATAATGAATCAATTTTTATAAATTTAATGAAACTTAAGCTTTCGCTCAAACAAGCCGATGAGTTAGAAAATAAAAAATTGATTGATAAAATAATAGAACAGTTCAAAGAAAAGAATATCTCATGATGAAGATTATTCCATTTTTTATTTCATTCGCTTTTGTTAGCGCTCAAAACCTAAATCTTTACTTAACTTTAATTGAAAAAGGAAGGTATGATGAGGTAAAAGAAAATATTCCCGATCTTCTTAAAAGATATCCAAACGAACCAGGGGTATTATACATTCAGGCGCTAATTAATAATGATGGTGATCTATCATTAGAACAATACAAAAAAGTAATTGAGTCATTTCCTGAATCAGAATTTGCATCACAATCATCAATGAAGATAGGTGAGTATTTATTTGCTCGCGGTTTGTATTCTCAAGCAAGTACACAATTAAAAAAAACCTTACTTGACTACCCGAAAGCAAGTTTCCATCAAAGAGCAATGGATTTAATGGTAAACTCGTATATCGCTACAGGGGAACAGGACTCTGCTAGAATTTCTTTGCGATTGATTAGCGATCTTTACCCAAAGTTAAATTATAAAAAATACAATCTTGGAATATTACAGAACCCAAAAAAGGATTCAAGATTGGTTAGAATTGATAAAAATTCAATTAGTGAAAGAATAAAAAAAGTAAAAGCTAAAAGAACTAAATCGAAATCAAATAAAAAAATCTACCAGCCCTGGGTTGTTCAGGTAGGAGCATTTGGTAGGTATGAAAATGCCAATCGTTTAAAGAAACAGCTCCAGGGAAGTGGATTCCCAACAGAGGTTCATAGAATCAATTCAAACGGTACTAGGCTCCACGCTGTGAGAATTGTTCGCTATGAAACTAAAAAGGAAGCAGATAAAATTGGTAGAAGCCTTAAATCAAAATTTGGATTAGATTTCCGATTAATTAATAGCCCAAAATAGTGTTATTTGCAATTATGGGAATGATTAGGTGGCTGGTGCCCCTCGCGGTCTTCAACACCGTCGTCCTGATGATAAGTCAGGAGCTGGGTTCAATTCCCAGGCGTTCCCGCAAAGATTTGAATTATTTTATGAAGGACAAAAATGAACAAAAAACAAAAGCAAGTATCAAAAAAACATAGAAAAAATAAAGAAAGAATTAAAGAGCTCAAAAAAGCGTCGTTAGCAAAGAAAGCTGCAGCGAAGAAATCTCCAGTAAAGAAAGCCCCAGCAAAAAAAGCCCCAGCAAAGAAGAAGTAAATGTCAAACGAACTA
>CAJWTA010000008.1 GCA_913046805.1 uncultured Fidelibacterota bacterium
TTATAGATGGAGCTTTTTTAGTAAACAGTAGAATGGTTCTCAAGGCAACTTTATTAAACAATGGTTCAGAAAGAACTTTTTTTGCATTAAATGATTTTGTGGTTGATAGGGGCAAGTCGCAAAGGATTATAGGTTTAGAGCTTTATGCTGGAAAACATTTTATATCATCCTATAAGTCAGATGGCTTGATCATTTCAACCCCAACAGGATCCACGGCATACTCTTTATCAGCAGGCGGTCCAATATTGGCTCCTGGTCTTAGCGCAATAACAATTACCCCATTGAGTCCCCATACATTATCTTTAAGACCAATTGTGTTATCGGACAATCAAATCTTGAAAATTAAATCACTAGATAAGGGAGAAATTGCTTTTGCGGTAGATGGTCAGGTTAGTGATTATTTTAGTAGCGAGACTTACGTAAAAATTGAGAAAGCGCCATATGATATTAAAATGATTAGTTTTGAAGACTCGGATTATTTTAAAACTTTGAACTTAAAGTTGGGTTGGGGTAGGCGCGGTAAAGATTAAACTTGTTCAGATTCTAAATCAATCAAAGAATCAGCTATCAAATTTATAAAAATATTTACTTGTTTAAGCATATCCATTAGTTGTGAATGAAGCTGGTTGACTTCACTTGATTTTGAGCTGGAATCCTCAGCTATCTTCATTCTTTCGATACGGTTCAATTTATATTTCTTTTCCATATCCGTGTTTTCTTTACCCTTTTTGACAATTTTTTCCACTTTCTCTTTATCGAACTTAATAAAAAATTTATCGAGACGATTTACTTGTTTTATGAGACGTTTATGGTAATCAATTATTTCCTGCTGATCTGTTTCTAAAAATTCTTCATTTATACCTTCTTTTTTTGAAACCAATGATACAAATCGTACTTTGATAAGATCATTCATTGAGCCTAAATAGTTTACAATAGACATTAAAGTGAAAAGCTCTTTTGATTGCTTAGAGCTTAAATCTGATTTACTAGTAGTGATGAGATATTCACTTATTTTTTGATTGAGGAACCCTATTTTTTCAATTCTTTGACTCATACCACTCATAAGATCCTGGTCTTCATTTTCAATATCTGTCAAATTTTGACCATTCACGAAAGGTCGAACCAATGTTCCGACCACTCGTTCAGTAAGGCCAACCACTCCCTTTATTTCGGCCTGAGCATTATTTATAGCAGCTTCAGGCTGATCAACTAGACTTTCATCCAAATGCAAAATAGCTGGTTTTTCGATATTTCTATCAACTTCTTTATCTGGAAAATAATGGATAATAGTTTTAGCAATGAAACCTGTAAATGGAATAAAGATTATCGATGCCATAATATTAAAAAAAGTGTGCGCATTTGCAATTTGTCTAGGAATATTTTGAGAAGTTTGAGAAACAAAATCGGCAAATGTTGGAATCCAAAAACAAAAGAGTAAAACTCCTATTACATTAAAGGTTACGTGAGCAACTGCAACCCGCTTAGCATCTCTAGAGGCATTCAAACCTGCTAAGAGCGCTGTGACGCACGTACCAACATTTGCTCCAAAAATAAGAGGAATTCCAGCTTCAAGTGTAATTGAACCACCGCTTGCAAGGGTAATAACTATACCTGTAGTTGCGCTACTGCTTTGAACTAAAGCTGTAAAAATAGCACCTGCAAGTATACCTAAAAATGGATTTTCAAAGCTCGTAAGAATACTGTTAAACGCAGGATCAGATCTCAATGGTTTCATGGTGTCCGACATTACTTTCATGCCGTAAAAAAGAAGTCCGAATCCTAAAATAACAAACCCTAAATTTTTTATTGTGTCTTTCTTTGAAAAAAGAGACATCAAAGATCCTGCTGCTATGAGAAGTAATGCATAGTCAGTGACCTTAAATGCAACAATTTGAGCTGTAACGGTACTACCAATATTAGATCCTAAAATAACTCCAAGAGCCTGCGAAAAGGCAAGTAGTCCAGAATTTACGAAGCTTACTAGCATAACAGTGGTTGCGCTACTGCTTTGAATCACCATTGTTACAAACGCCCCAACTAAGACAGCAAGATATTTATTAGATGTGAGTTTTTCAAGTATGGTCCGCATACTGTTACCAGCGGTCACTTTCATGCCATCGCTCATCATTTCCATTCCGTATAAAAACATGCCCATCCCTCCGAATAAACCCGTAAACAAGAGAAAGAATGATATACCGCTTTCTTCACTGCCAGCAAAAAGTGAACTGGATGCTGCGATAAAAAGTAAAGCTAATTTTACCATGGAAATTTGATTTCTAAATAGTTTCATTGTTACAAATATTAGTTATTTTTTCATTTTATTGAATACATTATTTTTTAAAAATATTTTTTATTACATACGAGATGATTTTTGGGTTTTCTTTTAATCTTCTCATCGAATAATCATACCAAGACTTACCAAAAGGTACGTATACTGTTATCTTATAATCTTTAGACTTTAAACGATTCAAAGTATTAGCCATGGGAACACCGTAAAGGACCTGAAATTCAAATCTGTTTTTAGGGATATTGTTATCGCATATCCATTTTTCAATATTATTTATCAAATCTACATCATGAGTAGCGATGCATGCATATCCGTCACCTTTCAAAATTGTTTGAATTAATAGTATGAAGTTTTCATTTATTTCATCGCTTTTCTTAAAAGCAATTCTTGAATCTTCATTATAAATGCCCTTGCAGACCCTTAGGATAAGCTTTGAGCCATTAATAGCTTTTAAATCTTTGAGACTTCTGTATAGATAGGCCTGCATCACTGCGCCAATATTATGATAGGTTTTTAGTGAAGTTTTATAAACTTCATAAATACTATCAGTGTATGGTGAGTTTTCCATGTCAATCGCAATTCCAACATCGAATTCTTTTGCTTTTTCCGCTAATTCAATGAATAGGCTTTTGCAGTAATCAAAATCTAGGTCAAGACCGATGTGGGTAAGTTTTACTGATACCGTACTATCTAACTCTTTTTCATTTATAAATTTAATAAGTTCTGCATATTTATCTCTTACATCGACCGCTTCATCTCGAGTTTTTACGAATTCACCTAAAATGTCGATTGTAGCAGAAAAACCTTCATCATTTAGTTTTTTGACTATACTCAAAACTTCATTTGTTTCTGTTCCAGCAACGTACGGTTTCGCAAATGGCTTAACGAACCACTCAGGTAGGAATTGCATAGAGCTTGCAAATATTCTATTTATGTGCTTCATAATGAGTTTGAACTTAATTCTCTATTATGGGTCTCATCAAACCTATTTAATTATTAATTTGATTAGGGTAAAAAAACATGATAAAACCTCTAAGTTTATCTTGACCATCCTTTAGCAAAAGCTCTAAATTAATAACCTTTAAATAAGTTAATTATTTATGTATCGCGACTTCGGAACAATATTTGTTTTTATCTTCATAGGTATCGTATTGATATACATACCCTTGTTGATTCAAAAACTCCTTGCCCCAAATAATCCCAACCCAGACAAACAAGCTACGTATGAATGTGGTGAAGAATCAGAAGGTTCGGCATGGGTTCAGTTCAACATTCGTTTTTATGTTGTGGCACTTATATTCCTAATCTTCGATGTTGAAGTAGTTTTCTTGTTTCCCTGGGCTATTGTTTTTAATGAATTAGGGCTTCTTGCCTTTGTTGAAATGGGTATTTTTCTTTTAATACTGCTTGTTGGTTTAGCCTACGTATGGAAGCGCTCAGATTTAGATTGGGTAAAATATAATGTGAGGTACGGTCGAGGTCGTTATTCAAGTTTAATTCCTAAATACAATAACGCTAAGGAAAAGTAATGGGTTTACTAGAAAATAAGTTTCAAGACAACGTTGTTGTTGCATCCCTCGATAAAATTTTAGGATGGGCAAGATCAACCTCTCCGTGGTATTTTCAGTTTGGACTTGCATGCTGCGCAATTGAAATGATGTCCTCAGCTGCAAGTAGACACGATTTAGAACGAATAGGTATGATGCCGCGTTCTTCTCCCAGGCAAGCTGATGTTATGATAGTTGCGGGTACCGTAACTATGAAAATGGCTTTGCGTGTAAAAAAACTTTACGAGCAAATGGCAGACCCCAAATATGTTATATCAATGGGAAGTTGTGCTACTAGTGGTGGTCCATATTGGCAGCACGGATACCATGTGTTAAAAGGTGTCGATTTGGTTGTACCTGTTGATGTATATGTACCGGGTTGCCCTCCCAGACCAGAAGCTTTGATTGAAGGTCTTTTGAAGTTACAAGAAAAGATTCAAACAGAGCGCCCGCTTACTAGAAAGCTTGCATGACATCTGAAGAAATTAAGAATACCCTCTCTAGTCAATTTAAAAGTTCGGTAATTGAAAATGAAGAATTGGCTAGCCATCAAGTAGAAATAAATGGTGATAATTGGTTGGATATTGCCACATTTATGAAAAATGACCCCAAGCTTTCTTTTGATCAACTTGAATGTATAACTGGAATTGATACAGGCGAAGACGGACCACTGCAAACACACTACAATTTACATTCGATGGAACACCGGCATAAAATTGAAATTGTAATTAGCCATAAAAGGGAAAATCCAAAAGTGGCATCAATTGAAAAGTTGTGGCGCATCGGTGACTGGTTTGAAAGAGAAACCTATGATATGTTTGGCATTGAATATATTGGTCATCGCGATCTAAGAAGAATATTATGTCCAGATGATTGGGAGGGTTGGCCTCTTCGAAAAGACTATGAAGCTCAAGAGTCTTTTCATGGAATAGTGGTTCCAAAAATAAAGGAAGAAGAAGGATGGGAGTAGTACAGGGAGACCAAATGGTGCTAAATATTGGGCCTCAGCACCCTAGTACGCACGGTGTATTGAGGCTTGAGGTTACTACTGATGGTGAAATTGTTTCTAAGATCACCCCTCATTTAGGATATTTGCATCGTTGTTTTGAAAAGCACGCTGAAAATGTTACATATGAACAAGTTATTCCATTTACTGATAGATGTGATTATCTAGCATCTATGAATAGTAATTTTGGCTATGTAGTAGCCATGGAAGAGCTTATGGGCATTGAAATTTCTGAGAGAGTGGAATATATCAGAGTTATTATGGCTGAGTTAAACAGAATCGCAAGCCACCTTTTAGCTCTAGGTGTATATGGTCTTGATATTGGAGCATTTACTCCTTTTCTTTATATGCTCAGAGATCGCGAACGTATTTTAGATATGTTTGAATATACATGTGGAGCTAGACTTTTATATAATTATATGTGGATTGGAGGCGTTTCACATGATCTACCTAAAGATTTTGTAAAAATTTGCGTTGAGTTCCTTGATTATTTTGAACCGCAAATCGAAGAATACAACAACCTTCTTACTTTCAATAAAATTTTCATTGAGCGAACCGCAGATGTTGGTGTTATTCCCGCTGAAGTTGCTATAAGTTACGGGGTCTCAGGTCCAAACCTAAGAGGTTCAGGTGTCAAATGGGATGTGAGAAAAGACGAGCCTTACTCTATTTACGACCGTTTTGACTTCGATATCCCTATGGGCTCGGGCGATTTTGGAACATTAGGTGATTGCTTCGATAGATATTGGGTAAGAATGCTTGAGGTTACTCAGAGCGTTCGCATTATTAGGCAGGCTTTAAAAGATATTCCTGATGGCGATGTATTTGAAACGATGCCAAAAAAGATTCGTCCACCTGCTGGCTCAGTGTATAGACGAACCGAAAGCCCCAGAGGTGATCTTGGTTATTATATTGTAAGCGACGGAACTCCGTCACCAACTAGAGTTAAAATGCGTTCACCTGCTTTTACAGCGCTTTCATGTTTGGATGAAGTCTCTAGCGGGTGGATGATTTCAGATGTACTTGCAATCCTTGGAAGTTTGGATATTGTTTTAGGAGAAATTGATAGATGACAGTTGATTTTCTCATCGATTTATTTTCAAAGCTAATTGATTCACCTTTCATTTCGTTTATCCTTGCAGTTTCAATCGCCGGCATACCCCTGTTTGTTTTAATGGCGTTAAACGCAACAGTTGCAGTTTACGTAGAGCGTAAAGTTTCAGCTTTTATGATGGACCGGATCGGACCAATGGGCCAAGGTCCTGGTTTGCATGCTGGACCTTGGGGCGTACTTCAGACCATAGCCGATGCAGTGAAGCTTCTAATAAAAGAAGATACAATCCCTTCATCAGCTGATAAGCTATTATTTAAAGTTGCTCCATTTATAATTTTTATAGGCGCATTTTTAGGTATAGCCGTACTTCCATTTAGTTCAGTCATTCAGGTTGTCGATATTAACATAGGCGTTTTTTACATAATTGCTGTTGGTTCAGTTGGAGTACATGGCATTGTTATGGCTGGCTGGGCATCCAATAATAAATGGTCTTTATATGGAGCCATGAGGTCTGCCGCTCAGATCATTAGCTACGAGATACCTGCTGGTCTATCAATAATTGTCCCTATTATGATGGCTAGCACAATGAATCTCCAATCGATGATTGAGTTTCAGTCGGGATCGGTTTGGGGGGTTTTACCTAACTGGATTATTTTTAATAACCCGTTTAGTTTTTTAGCATTTTTTATCTTTTTTATCAGTGCTGTAGCTGAAACAAATCGCACGCCATTTGACATTCCTGAAGCTGAGTCCGAACTTGTTGCTGGGTGGATGACTGAGTATTCTGGATTCCGATGGGCAGTATTTTTCTTGAGTGAGTATGCGAATATGTTTGTTGTCAGCGGCCTTGCAGCAGCGGGCTTTTTGGGGGGGTGGCTGAGTCCTATTCCAGGACTTTTCAATTCACCATTATGGGGACTGTTTTGGTTTTTTAGTAAAATTATATTTTTAATTTTTATAATGATGTGGTTTAGATGGACTTTCCCGAGATTAAGAGTTGATCAGTTGATGCATGTGTGTTGGAAGGTCTTTATACCCATCGCTATGTTAAATATTTTTGGAGTTGGAATTTGGAAATTAATCATTGGATAACAAATGTCTAGATACTTAACTAACATTTACGATACTGTTAACACTTTATGGACCGGCATGCAAATTACATTTCGGCACATGATGAATATTAGAAGAGACAATGTCACATTGCAATACCCAGAAGAAAGATGGCCAAGACCTGAAAGAAATATTGGCTTTATTCATGAGGATTACAATGTGATTCGATCTCGACTTCATGTGGATATCGATGATTGCATTGGTTGTTACAGGTGCGAAAGAGCATGCCCAGTTGATTGCATAAAGATAGAAACCATTAAGTCCGAAAGAGGAGAGGACATTCCAAAAGTGAGCCATACAGGTGTCACATCGAACGGAACCAAAAAAGGTTTTGTTGTCAGCAGATTTACGATAGATATGTCTGAATGTTGCTACTGCAACTTGTGCACCTATCCTTGTCCAGAAGAATGTATATTCATGGTCGGTGGCCCAAATAGCTCAAAACATCCAATAGACTATGAATTTTCTGAAACAGACAGAAAGGACCTTATTTATCAATTCGCAAAAAAGCTAACGCCAAAACAAAAAACTGAGTTATCTCCAATCGAAAAAAAGGCTGAGGCTTAATGGCTGATATTACATTCTGGTTTATTTCAGGATTAACGGTTGTATCTGCTTTTTTTGTAGTATCTAGCAAAAGTCTGCTATATTCCGCTTATTCGTTGCTTGTAACATTTCTAGGAGTAACAGCGCTGTATGTCTTTCTTTGGGCTGATTTTCTAGCAGTTGTTCAAGTCGTTGTTTACGTGGGTGGAATCCTCGTTTTAATCATTTTTGGCATAATGCTAACCAATAAAATCTCTTCTGTCAACATAAGTCATACATCTGTACAAAAAGGATTGGGAGCAATTGTAGTTATAGGGTTTTTGGGTGCGCTATGTTTTGTTATGATAAGTACTCCTTGGGTTGAACTCCCAAATTCTGAACCAACAGAAACCACGCGATCTATAGGTCGACTATTGATGATTGATTATCTTTTGCCGTTTGAAGCTGCCTCTTTTTTATTGTTAGGAGCTCTTATAGGCGCAACAACCCTATCAAGGCAAGATGACTAGTGGAAAGCCTTAGTAATTATTTGATTATTAGCTCAATCCTTTTTTCATTAGGGATATTTGGTGTAGTGACGAGAAGAAACGGTGTGGCTGTTCTCATGGGCGTAGAATTAATTCTAAATGCTGCTAATCTTAATTTTTTAGCTTTTGCAAGGTTTGGCGGAATGAATATGTCGGGCCATGTTTATGCTTTATTCGTTATTGTTCTCGCAGCGGCTGAAGCAGCGGTTGCGCTAGCGATTATTATTAATATTTTTAACAATTTCAACACTATTAATATCGATGATGTAAGTGAGATGAAATTATGATGGCGGATAATTTTATCACGAACGCATGCTTATTGATTCTATTTTTACCTTTATGCGCTTTTCTAATTAATATTTTTTTTGGCAAGCGTTTACCGAGACAAGGTGATTGGATTTCAATAATCGCGATTGTTACTACTTTAATACTTTCTTTAACTCTTTTCATAGGAATGCTTTCAAGTTGGAATTATAAATTTTCACATGAAATTTATTTTTCGTGGATTGATTTGGGAGCTTTTAAAATTGATCTCGGTTTTTGGGTCGACAATATTACCATCGTAATGTTATTGGTCGTTTCGCTTATTTCGACTATGACACATATTTTTTCACTCGAATATATGAAAGGCGATATTCGCTACAATCGTTACTATGCCTACTTAGGTCTGTTTACATTTTCTATGAACGGAATTGTTCTGGCAAACAATTTGATGTCACTCTATATATTTTGGGAGCTTGTTGGCGTCAGTTCTTATCTATTAATTGGTCATTGGTTTGAAAAGCACTCTGCTGCAGATGCTAGTAAAAAAGCCTTTTTAACTAACCGTGTTGGAGATATCGGTTTTTTCATTGGTATAATGCTAATGTTTACAGCTATTGGTTCTTTTAATTTTCAGGAGATATTTACGGGTGTTTCAAATGGCATGATCTCTGGATCCTTATTGACCTTTGCAGGCCTCGGGCTTTTTATGGGCGCTGTTGGTAAGTCCTCTCAATTTCCCCTCCATATCTGGTTGCCTGATGCAATGGAGGGACCAACTCCTGTTTCAGCATTAATGCATGCTGCTACAATGGTCGCTGCTGGTGTATATCTCACGGTACGACTTTTTCCTGTATTTACCCCTGAAGCCCTTCTGATTATTGCATACATTGGTGGCTTCACAGCTATCTTTGCCGCAACAATTGCGATCACGCAAAATGATATAAAAAAAGTTTTAGCATATTCAACAGTTAGTCAGTTAGGATATATGATATTGGCTGTCGGTGTAGGCAATTATACAGCTGCATTTTTTCATCTTCTTACGCATGCTATGTTTAAAGCATGTTTGTTTTATGGTTCAGGGTCTGTCATTCATGCAATGCATCATTCATTGCATGAGCTTCATGATCACGATACCGATCCTCAAGATATGAGAAATATGGGAGGCTTTAAGGATAAAATGCCAATTACAAGCCTAACTATGACCATTGCTACTCTAGCAATTGCCGGTGTTCCATTTTTCTCAGGCTTTTTATCAAAAGATGCTATTTTGGCTGGAACAATATATTTTGTTGATCATCACCCTGAGCATTTGATTTTGGCTTTTTTTGGCTTTGGCGCTGCTGCAATCACTGCCTTTTACATGTTTAGACTGATTTTTCTTACTTTCTATGGCACACCAAAAATGCCTAAAGTTTTTGAAGGAATTCATGAGTCTCCTAAGGTCATGACTTACCCATTGATCGTTCTTGCAGCATTGAGCTTTTTTATTTTTTACACCCTCCCATATTTCAATCCATTTGCAGATTATGGTTGGTTTACGAAATTAATTAAAGCCACAAACTCAGCAGTCCCCGGAAACCCAACGGCAAAAGAAATTTACGATGGAGTTCATCATGCTCACTATACAGCTATGGCTCTGTCTCTATTAGTTGCTTCATTCGGTATAGGGCTTTCTTTTTTAATGTATTTCAAAAATAAACTTTCTCCTGAAAATTGGGCAAAAAGATTCGGCGTACTTTACAAACTTTCAAATAATAAATATTATTTTGACGAGAATTATAATAGGTTTTTGTATCAGCCATTTTTAAGGCTTTGTAACGCGGTTGCTTATGTAGATTGGGATTTATACGACAGATATTTTATAAATGGATTTGGATATATTACCAAATTATTATCAAAAATTACTGGCCGTCTTGATTATGAAGGACTGGATCAGACCTTAGTTGATGGTATTGGAAGAACTGCTAATAGTGCTGGTAAAAATTTAAAGACAGTTCAGACCGGTAGATTGCAAAACTACATGCTTTTTGCATTGATTGGCGTCATAATAATTTTGGTTTTTCAAATAACCTAGCGACTTTATAGAGGAAGAGACATGGATCATTTACTCAGTTGGATCATTTGGTTACCTATTGTTGGTATGGGTATTATAGCTTTTATTCCAAGAGATAAGCCTTATCTTATAAAACAAACTGCAGCATTAGTATCTGGTATTCAGTTATTGCTAGCCATTTATTTGTGGAGTGTTTTTGATGCAAGCAATGGAAATTTGCAATTTATGGAGCGAGCAGAATGGATACCTTCGTTTAATATAACCTATATTTTGGGAGTCGATGGATTAAGTCTTCCTATGGTATTTCTTATGGCCCTAATAGGATTCATTGGGATTTTTGTTAGTTGGAATATTACCAACGCAGTTAAGGGTTATTTTTCACTATTTCTTCTTTTAAATACTGGAGTAATGGGTGTTTTTCTAGCGCTCGATTTCTTTCTGTTCTATATTTTCTGGGAGGTTATGTTGTTGCCAATGTACTTCCTAATTGGTATGTGGGGAGGACCTCAACGTGAATACGCTGCAATAAAATTCTTTATATACACTCTTGCAGGCTCTGTTTTAATGCTCATTGCAGTGTTGGCGCTTTATTTTACTTGTGGAAATACTTTTGATATGCTACTATTAATGGAGAGGGCACCAGTCGCTCTTGATGGAATGTTATGGTGGGGGATGAGTGCTATTAAGGTAATATGGGTCCTGCTCTTTATAGGTTTTGCAATAAAAGTACCAGTCTTCCCATTTCATACATGGCTACCTTTAGCTCATGTTGAGGCTCCAACAGCTATCTCAGTTATACTTGCTGGCGTACTGCTCAAGCTAGGGGTTTACGGTATGCTTAGGATCAATTACACAATGCTGCCGGATGGCGTCTTCTGGTTTGCTGGAGCACTCGCTGTTCTTGGTTTGATAAATGTCATTTGGGGGGCGATGTGCGCTCTTGCTCAGAAAGATCTAAAGAAGCTGGTAGCTTACTCATCTGTTAATCATATGGGCTACACTCTTCTTGGTATGGCTGCGATAATTGCCGCAGCGGAAATGAATGGATCAAACCTAATCAGTGCACAAGCTGGTGTAGGTGGCGCAGTATTTCAAATGTTTAACCATGGTACAATCTCTGCAATGTTATTTATTTTAGTTGGTGTTATCTACGAAAGAGCACATCATAGAGATATTGAAGGTTTTGGAGGACTTGCTTCGCAAATGCCAGTCTATACGGCTTTTGTTGCTGTTGCTTTTTTCGCTGGATTAGGCTTGCCAGGTTTCAGTGGATTTGTAAGTGAAGCAATGATTTTTATTGGCGCTTTCCCCGTTTTTAGAACCGTTGTGATAATTTCTACTTTAGGTATACTATTGAACGCTGCTTATTTCCTTTGGGCATTCCAGAGAATGTTCTTTGGCCCTGCAAATGAAAAATATAATGAGATTCCAGAAATAAACAGAAGAGAGATCTTAACTTTGATACCTCTCGCTGTAATTACCTTGATTCTCGGTGTTTATCCCAGACCGTTTTTAGATCTTGTCGCATCTACTTTAAACGTATTAATTGAATCTGTCGTCATGTATGGTGGCATTGCACAGGTTATGCAATAGGCTATAGATGAATAATTTAAACAGTTTAGCTTTCTTTTGGCCAGAATTGCTATTAAGCGTAACTATACTTACAGCAATAATGGCTGATCTGTTTTACTCTAGAAAAGATTCATTCAAAGTAGCGTTTTGGTCACTTGGAGGCATGTTTTTAACATATATTGCAATTAGAATTCAAGATGTTGAGCCCACGAGTCTATTTATGAATACAGTTGCTCACGATCCTTTTTCACAATTCTTTAAAATTTTAATTCTTATTTCCACCGCTGTAGTAATGTTGATGAGTCTCGTTTCAGGAGAGTTAAAGAAATATAGAATAGGAGAATATTTCAGCATCATGACAATTATGACATTTGGTTTATTCCTAATGTCATCATCCATTGATGTGCTGATGGTATATCTATCTATTGAAATTGTTTCAATCATGTCCTTCTTTCTCGCAGGTTATTTAAAAAGAAATTCATTAAGTAACGAGGCTTCACTCAAATATGTAATTTATGGAGCTTTTTCATCCGGCATTATGCTTTATGGTTTAAGCATACTTTTTGGACTTACTGGTTCCACCAATTTTTTCGATATGCAAAAAGCGATTTCTATGCTCGGTTCTGAATCTAATCTAGCCTTAGTACTTTCCACTGTTTTTATACTGGTGGGTTTTGGGTACAAAATATCTGCAGTTCCTTTTCATTTTTGGACTCCAGATGTCTATGAGGGTTCTCCTTCAACAATAACAGCCTATCTTTCAATAGCGCCAAAAGCAGCTGGTTTTGCTCTTATGTTACGTTTTTTTAATCAAGTTTTTGGGAGTGTTCCCGATGGTGTTTCAACTTCTTGGGTTGCGATTAATGACTTACCTTGGCCAGAATTAATTGCTGTATTGTCTGCAGCTACTATGACAGTTGGCAACTTAGTTGCAATACAGCAAAACAATGTTAAAAGAATGTTGGCATATTCAAGCATTGCCCATGCAGGCTACATGATGATGGCTTTACCGTTAATGTCAAACTCATCCATTGAAGGCATAATGATGTATTTGATTATGTATTTATTCATGAATTTAGGCGCATTCTTTGTGGTTATATATGTTAATGACCAAGTTGGCGGTGAAGAGTTTAGCAGCTTTGATGGATTAGGTTGGAAGATGCCCTATGTAGCTATTCCAATGACACTTTTCATGGTTGCTCTTACTGGCTTACCTCCAACCGCTGGTTTCATTGGAAAATTTTATATTTTCGCAGCAGTAATTGAAACTGGATCTCGATTTTATTGGTTAGCGTTTGTTGGCGTAATTAATAGTGTTATCTCTCTGTACTATTACATAAGAGTTGTTAAGCATATGTACTTATCTGGTGAGCGCAGTGATGAATTTATCAACCCATCTTCGAAACTTGTTTTAGGTATTCTGTTGGTGTTAGCTGTTCCAAGTTTTGTGTTTGGATGGTATTTTAGCCCAATTGCAGATTGGGTTTCTAGATCGACTATCATGTTTCAAGGAATGTGAGAAAAAAATTAGGGGAATAAATAATTGGCTGATATAAATATAGTAAAAGGTCATGATATTAAGATTTCTGGGAAACCAAGAAATGAGCTAATTAGTGGAGATAGACCAAAAAGTGTTGCTATAAAACCTTATCAGTTTCGAGGTATAAAGCCAAAGCTTCTTATTAAAGAAGGTGATTCGGTAAAGATCGGTACACCCATCTTTAAGTGCAAGACAAACGATCAAATTATTTTTCCATCGCCAGCTTGTGGTAAAATAAAAGAAGTGCGATACGGAGAGAGAAGGCGTATTGAGAGAATTGAGATTGAGATCTCTGGCGAGGAGGTTTATGAAAAAAATGACTCGTTCAGATTGAAAGAGATTGAAGAACTCAGCGCTGAACAGGTGATGTCGAAACTTACTACTGGGTGCCTTGTGCCATTTATTCGCCAAAGACCTTTTAATAAAATTGCTGACCCTACAAATCCTCCAAGGGACATTTTTATTTCTGGATGGAACACCGCTCCCTTATCTGTAAATCTCGACCTCGCATTAAGAGGTCGTAGATCGCAGTTCCAAGCAGGTGTCTCAATTTTAAATAAGATAACCAAGGGCAATGTGCATTTATCTTATTACGAAGATTCAGTTTCAGAGACATTAATTGGTCTTGATAATGTTGTTGGTCATACCATTCGAGGTCCACATCCAGCTGGGAATGTCGGTATCCATATCCATCATATTGCGCCATTAAGTTCTAACGATCATGTTTGGGTTATTAATGCTCAAGATGTTGCTAGAATAGGGAACTTCTTTTTAACAGGTGAGCTAGACGTTTCGCTAATCATTACCTTAGGAGGTCCGAGTGTGTTGAATCCTATTCATATGAAATCTCGATTGGGTGCACCCGTTTCTCTTTGTTTAGAGGATAATATAAAGGACGGAGATCACAGAATTATTTCTGGCGATGTCTTGACCGGTGATAAAATAGATGTTGATGATTTTTTAGGTTTTTATGACTCTTCAGTAGCTGTTCTTCCAGAGGGCGGAGAAAGAGAGTTCATTGGTATGCTAAGACCTGGGACCGCGATGTCTAGGTATAGTTTGACCAATGCTTTTTTAGGAACTTTAAAGGGGGGATATGATTTTAATACTTTAAAAAATGGGAGTGAAAGATATATGGTACCTATAAATTCATGGGAAGAAGTTTTACCTATGGACATTTTGCCAAATCCTCTTTATAGAGCTATCCTTGCAGAGGACGTTGAGGAGATGGAGCAACTTGGTATTTACGAATGCGAAGAAGAGGACTTTGCACTTTGTAGTTTTGCTTGTCCAAGTAAAATTGATTTAGGTAAAACAATAAGAGATGGCCTTAATCTCATGGAGCGTGAAGCTTAAATGTTAAAGTTTCTTCAAAATATTCTAGACAAATCAAAACCCCATTTTGAAAAAGGGGGTAAATTTGAAAGCTTGTATCCTGTTTTCGAAGCTACTGATACAATTTTGTTTTCAACAAATGAGGTAACAGAGTCTGGTCCTCATATTCGAGACAGTATTGATACAAAGCGAATAATGATTCTTGTAGTTATCTCGCTAATTCCTTTGTATATCTTTGGTGCTGCGAATGTTGGATATCAAAATGCTGTAGCTTTTGAGCTGGAGAGATCAACATGGCAAAATTTTTGGGTTGGTTTTGGAAAGATCATTCCAATAATCGCTGTAACATTTGCTTCGGGTGCGTTTTGGGAGCTGCTCTTTGCTATTGTTAGGAAACATCCTGTTAGTGAGGGATTTCTTGTAACGTGCGCTTTGATTCCTTTGACAATGCCTCCCGGTATTCCATTATGGCAAATTGCTATCGCAACTTCATTTGGTATTGTGATCGGGAAGGAGATTTTTGGTGGTGTAGGCATGAACATCTTTAATCCTGCGCTTATGGCTCGAGTATTTATCTTTTTCACTTACCCAACTAAAATTTCTGGTGACAAAGTATGGATTGCTGGTCCGGATGGTTACTCAGGAGCCACTGCTTTGGCTGTTCCTGCTAGCGAACAAGGCCAGAATGCTGTTTCTTTACTTCAGAATGTTGGTCAGTTTGATTTTTCATGGTGGAATCTTTTTTGGGGTTGGGTACCCGGATCCATTGGAGAAACTAGTAAGATACTTATTTTACTAAGCGCATTTTTCTTGATGTACGTCAAGATAATCAATTTTCGCGTTGTTTTTGGATCCGTCATTGGACTAGTCGCTACCGCCATTTTAACAAATTTGTTTTCCCCATTATCCACAAATACAATGTTTTCCATTCCACCCCATTTTCACTTGGTAATGGGTAGTTTTTTATTTGGAACTATTTTTATGGCTACAGAACCGGTAACTGGGTGTCATACCAATCAAGGTAGATGGATTTACGGTATCATTTTTGGTTCATTGACGGTTATCATTAGATCAATAAATCCAGCGTACCCTGAGGGTGTCATGTTATCTATTTTATTTGTAAACGCTTTTGCTGCACTTATAGATTGGTTCGTCGTTCAGTCAAACATTAAAAGAAGGGCTGCGCGCCATGCACAGTAATAAGTATACGATAATTTTTACTATGCTGATAACTATGGTTTTAGCATTTGTTTTATCTTCTGTGTACTCTTCATTGGAAGAGCAAACAGAAAGGAACGTACGAGCAGATATTAAGAAAAATATACTTAGCTCACTTGGTTTTGTTCCTAGCGAGGATATGCCATGGACTACAGAAAACGTTGAAACAATCTTTACTAGTTCAATAACATCTTTTGTCATTGATAAAAATGGAGATATTGTCGATGGAATGATTCCTGAAGATATAGATCCCAAGGTAGACAAGAATGTTTTTCCTTTATATAAAAAAATGACTGATGGTAAGGTTGATGGCTTTGCTATCCCTATTTCAGGAAAAGGGCTTTGGGGAACAATGTATGGATATTTTGCTATAGAACCTGATGGTGCTACTGCCAAGGGTATTACTTTTTATAAGCACGTTGAAACCCCTGGACTGGGAGCAGAAGTTGACAAGCCGTGGTTTCAGCAGAATTATAAAGGGAAAAAGTTTGTTGATGAGAACGGTGTCTTGATTGGAATTCAAACGGTAAAAGGTAAAGTTGATGAATCTTCAGAAGAGGCATACCATCAAGTTGATGGAATCTCAGGCGCAACCATCACTTCGCGGGGTTTAAATAAATTCCTTCTCAAAGATTTAGAGGCCTACAACCCATATCTTGAGCGCATTAGAAAGGATTATAATAGCTAATGGCATTGTTAAGTAAATCTTCAAAGGCAGCTGTATCTGATCCTTTAATGAGCAATAATCCTATAAGTTTGCAGGTTCTTGGAATTTGTTCAGCACTAGCGGTTACTACTAAGTTAGACATTGCTTTTGTTATGACTTTGGCCGTGATTGCTGTATTGTGTATCTCGAACACTGTTATTTCACTTTTAAGGAACATGATACCTTCAAAAGTGAGGATTATTGTACAGTTATCGGTAATAGCCTCAATGGTTATTTTAACGGATCTAATACTGCAAGCCTACATGTACGACATTAGCAAACAATTAACCGTTTTTGTTTCACTGATAATTACAAATTGCATTATCATGGGCAGAGCTGAGGCATTTGCAATGCAGAATGGTCCTTGGAGATCGTTTCTTGATGGCTTGGGTAACGGTTTAGGTTATGGAATTATTCTTATTGCTGTTGCTTTTTTTAGAGAGCTTTTAGGTAGTGGAACTATTTATGGTTTCAAAGTGATTCCTGATGCTATGTATGCCGCGGGGTATGAAAATATGGGCTTGATGGTTCTTAGTCCAGGAGCATTTATCATTCTTGGTTTAATTGTATGGGCTCAAAGAATTTTAGGAAATGTTGAAGAGGAATAGACATTGGAACATTATTTAAGTTTAATTACAAAAGCAGTATTCATTGAAAATATATTATTAGCGTATTTTTTAGGAATGTGCTCGTTTTTAGCCGTTTCAAAAAAAGTTGATGCATCTATAGGTCTAGGTTTTGCTGTAATCTTTGTTCTAACAATTACAGCTCCAGTAAATTGGTTTTTATATGGATTCCTCTTAGGTGACGGCGCACTTTCGTGGCTTGGCTTTCCAGATGTCAATTTAAGTTTTTTGAAGCCAATAGTTTTCATTGCTGTGATCGCAGCAATGGTTCAACTCGTCGAAATGATCATTGACAATTTTTCACCATCACTTTATCAAAGTTTGGGAATTTTTCTTCCATTGATTGCTGTGAATTGTTCTATATTGGGTGGATCTTTATTTCTTGTTGAGCGTAACTATACATTAATGGAGTCTGTGGTATTTGGTTTTGGCTCGGGACTGGGCTGGTTTTTAGCAATAGTCGCTATGGCGTCTATTCGATATCGGTTACGCTATTCAAATGTTCCGGCTAAATTAAGAGGCGTTGGTATTACAATGCTTTTAACAGGTTTAATTTCTATTGCATTTATGTCATTCGGGGGTATTCAATTATGATAACTGCATCAACATTCTTAAGCGTTGCTATCTTTACTGGGGTAATCCTAATCCTTGTTTTAATGTTAAATCTTGCTGAGTCAAAACTTTTACCGCAAGGAGATATTACATTAAACATTAATGGTGACGATGATAAGTCAATTAAGGTAAGACCTGGATCAACCCTTTTATCTGCTTTGGCGACTGAGAGTATATTTCTACCCTCTGCCTGTGGAGGAGGAGGCACTTGCGCAATGTGCAAATGCCAGATTAGTGAGGGTGGTGGTGAAATTTTACCTACTGAAAAAGGTCATATTAACCGATCAGAAGCAAAAGATAACTGGAGATTGGCATGTCAGGTAAAAATAAAAGAAGATATGAAAGTGCAGGTCCCTGATGAGGTCTTTAATATTCAAAAATGGGATTGTACTGTTAGGTCAAATAAGAATGTTGCTACTTTTATAAAAGAGCTTGTTTTGGAGCTTCCTAAAGGTGAAAACCTTGATTTTACTGCTGGTGGTTATATTCAAATAGATATTCCTGAGTACCATAACTTAAAGTTTAAAGACTTTAATGTTGAAAAAGAATATCATGAAGACTGGGATAAATTTAAGATTTGGGATGTCATTGCTAATAATGATGAAGATTGCTTTAGGGCATATTCAATGGCAAATCACCCTGCAGAAGGAAATATAATAATGCTAAATGTTAGAATAGCTACACCTCCTCCAGCATTATGGGATCAAGTTCCGCCAGGAATTGCATCGTCATACATTTTTAACCTGAAAGAAGGCGACAAGGTCACAATTTCTGGTCCTTTTGGAGAATTTTTTGCTAAGGATACTGAGCGTGAGATGATATATTTGGGTGGTGGTGCTGGAATGGCTCCGATGAGAAGTCATTTATTTGATCTGCTTGATACTCAAAAGACCAAACGGAAAATCACATTTTTTTATGGTGCCCGTTCCGCAAGAGAAATGTTCTATCATGATGATTTTTTAAGACTTGAACGAGATTACCCTAACTTTAAATATGTCGTTGGCTTATCAGAACCAATGCCTGAAGATAATTGGGAAGGCCCTACTGGTTTTATACATAATGTGGCGCACGATGAATATTTAAAGGACCACGAAGACCCATCAGAAATTGAATATTACATGTGCGGACCTCCAATGATGATAGATGCGTGTGATAAAATGCTATATGATCTGGGTGTAGAAAGAGATATGATTGCTTATGATAGTTTTGGTTAAATCATCATCAAAACTATTTTCTAAACGCAGCTCAAAAACCCTATATCTTTTACTTACCTTTTTTTTGGTAAGTTGCGAACAAAATAAAACCTACGCTGATATCACTGGTCCAGCAATGGGTACTTCTTATACTATACGCTTGGTCCCAAAAAGGGGTTTGAATCAAAATACTGATTATCTAAAAGCAAAGATTGACTCAACATTGGAGTCAATAAACGACCAAATGTCAACTTATGTTTTAAATAGTGAAATTTCACTCTTTAATAAATTGGGTAAAAATGCTGCAATTGTAATTGCAGATAATTTTAAACAAGTGATTTTACGATCAATCTTTTGGTCTGAGCAATCAAATGGCGCATTTGATATTTCATCTCTTCCTTTAACTGAAGCTTGGAAAAAAGGAAAAAAAGATAGAGAGTATAAAGACAAATGGGAACCACCATCAGACCTTGACATAATTACTGCTTTAGATAAAGTTGGATACAAAAAAATTAAGATTTATCAAAATTCACTTATCAAAGCATTTAAAGAACAACAGATTGACGTAAATGCTATTGCCAAAGGATGGGGGGTTGACCATCTGTTTGATCTAATTAATTCATTCGGTTACAGCAATTTTATGGTTGAAATTGGGGGTGAGGTTAGGGTCTCGGGAAAAAATATACAAAATAAACCTTGGCAGATTGGAATCGATTATCCCGCTGTAAACACCAATCCAGGAGAAAAGATTATGGGCATAGTTTCTTTGACTGATAAATCGATGGCAACTTCGGGAAACTATAGGAATTTTTATGAATATAACTCAAAAAAATTCTCTCATATTATTGATCCGAGGACAGGGTATGCTATAAAGTCAGATATTGCGTCTGTAACGGTAGTTGCAGAGCGATGTATTGATGCTGATGCAGTAGCAACGGCACTAAACGTAATGTCGCTAGAATCGGGAAGACAGATGGTTGAAAATAACGATAAGATTGAAGCTTTTTGGATTTTAAAGGATAATGGAAAGCTTAATACAGTTCAATCTACAGGCATGAATGTTAATCTGATAGATTGATATTCGGTTGTTGTGAGGGGTCATCGCAATCTCCTCCCTTTAAACATACACAATTCTCAACATCACCTCCGCAAGAACCATGTAGAGGTTTATTGTTAAATATAATTCCAATTGACATTCCGAGTATTGCAAACCCAATAACAAGAATAGTTAACAGTAAATCCATCACTTAATTTAATTAAAAAATAAAATATAATTTTATATCAATAATTTGGATGATAAGTGAAACAATATTTAAGTTTTGACTACATTAAATATTAATTAACCAGAGATATCATGAAATTAATTACTTACCTATTTTTATTATCAACTAGCCTGTTTGCTGGTTCTTATGGCGCTCCGCATCTTGAAGGTGGTGATTTGTCAATATTTTGGGTAATCCCATTTGCAGGTATTTTACTTTCCATAGCAATTTTCCCTCTCGTTGCTCCGGAGTATTGGCATCATAATTTTGGCAAGATTTCTGCATTTTGGGCACTATTATTTGTTCTTCCTTTTCTCTTTTCGCAAGGATGGCAAATCGTTTTATATGAGATTTTGCATGTAGGTCTTTTGGAATACATTCCTTTTATTATTCTCCTTTTAGCTTTGTTTACAATTTCAGGTGGCGTGCAGTTGACTGGCTCATTAGTTGGAACTCCTATTGTTAACAGCGCAATTATTCTTGTGGGTACTTTATTGGCTAGTTGGATGGGAACTACTGGTGCAGCGATGCTACTTATTAGGCCTCTCCTTAGGGCAAATAAAGATAGAAAGCACAAAGTTCATATCGTGATATTTTTTATTTTTCTTGTAGCAAATATTGGCGGATCGCTTACACCATTGGGAGATCCACCTCTATTCTTAGGGTTTTTGAAAGGTGTAGATTTTTTCTGGACAACTAAAGCAATGTTTGTACCAATGTTATTCATGGTGATTTCACTTTTAATAATTTTTTACTTCTACGATAGTTTTCAGTATCGGAAAGAGTCTGATCTTCCCTCACCCTCAAATAATGAAAAAATCTCAATCAAGGGATCTTTTAACCTCTTATTGATTTTCGGTGTAGTATGTTCGGTTTTGTTGAGTGGTTTTTGGAGACCAGGTATTGACTTCACAATTTTTCATGTTCATGTTGAGCTTCAGAATCTCGCAAGAGATATTCTTTTACTGGTGCTTGCTTATTTGAGTTGGACCTACACTTCAAAAGAGATACGAGAAGGAAATGAGTACACATGGTTTCCTATTCAAGAAGTTGCAAAACTTTTTGCAGGTATTTTCATAACAATAATACCGGCTATTGCAATCTTAAAAGCAGGAACATCTGGCGCTTTGTCTGGAATAATAAACTCGGTTTCAAGTGACTCGGGGCCAGTGAATAACATGTATTTTTGGTTAACTGGTATTCTGTCAAGCTTTTTAGATAATGCACCAACTTATCTAGTATTTTTTAATACAGCGGGTGGAGATGCTCAGGTTTTGATGGGTGAACTTTCTCAGACGTTGCTTGCTATTTCAGCTGGAGCTGTTTTCATGGGAGCTAATACCTATATTGGTAATGCCCCTAATTTTATGGTAAAATCTATCGCGGAGTCATCTGGAATTGAAATGCCATCATTTTTCGGATATTTCTTTTATTCACTTATCATTCTATTCCCATTATTTGGAATTGTTAGCTTGCTTTTCTTTTAAGTATGAGAATTTCTAAAGTAACTACCAAGTCTGGAGATAAAGGTAAAACGAGCCTAGGGAATGGTGAACGTGTATCAAAATCTCATTTAATAATTAATCTATTAGGAGATATTGATGAGCTAAATTCTCAAATTGGTTCAGCTATCTCATCCTCTAAATCGAGCTTAATTTCTAGCGAGCTTCAATCGATCCAGCAGGACTTATTTAATCTTGGAGGTGAAATTTCTATTTTTAATTCAGGAACCATACTCATAAACGATGATAAAGTTAAATTCCTTGAAGAACGAATTGAAGATCTTAATCAAACTTTAAAACCACTTAAAGAGTTTATCATGCCTGGAGGTGACGAATTCTGCTCACGAATTCACTTGGCGAGAGCTGTGTGTAGAAGGGCGGAAAGGTCATGCGTTTCAGTTCTAGATCTTGTAAAAGAAAAAAATATTTGGTTGCCATATTTAAATCGTCTTAGTGATTACCTTTTTGTTTTAGCGCGATATGTCTCCTCAGAGCGAGGGTCTGAAGAAATACTCTGGAAACGATAAATATTTATCCTCATTTCATAGTTTTAATATAAAAAAAGTCCTTAAATTTTAGGTCGGTATTAATTATGATAAACTGGAAAAAATTGAACCAAGACATTGAGAATTCTAAGCGAATTATCCTTTCAACCCACATGAATCCAGATGGTGATGGTTTAGGTAGCGCATCAGCAATGCACCATTACATAACTTCACTTGGGTTGGAATGTAAAATTATTCATACTTCAAAATTTCCAAATCAGTATAATTTTTTAAATAAAGATAACATTATTGAAACATACGATGCGGCTATACATGATCAATGGTTAGAGAAGACTGACCTCGCCTTAATCTTTGACGTTGGAGCATATCATAGACTAGGTCCATTGGGCAATGTATTATCAGCAAACCAAACAAATGTAATAAATATTGACCATCATCCAGATCTTGGCGATAAGCGCTTTAATGAAAATTATATCAATATTCATGCAGCAGCAACCGGTGAAATGGTTTACGATTTTTTTGAACAAAATAATATTAGATTGAATAAGGAGATCGCAAGCGGAATTTATACTGCTGTTATGACCGATACAGGCTCTTTTCGTCATAGCAACACCAATCAAAAAAGTCATAAAATAGCTATGAATTGTCTAGCATTTAATGTCGACAATTCTAAAATTTATCAATCTATTTATGAAAATAAATCCAAAGCGCAAGTCTCATTATTAGCAAAAGTATTAAACAATATCAGATTCGATCTAGATGGTCGAGTGGCCTCATTCATTGTATCAAATAAAATGATTGAAGATAGCGGTACAATGCCTGAGGATGTAGATGGTTTTACAGATTTTGTTAGATCGATAAATGGTGTAGAGATTGCTATCATGGTGTGTGAGAGTGAAACAGGAAAATGCAGAATCAATTTTAGATCTAAAGGAAAATATATTATCAATGATATTGCTAAGTCATTTGACGGAGGAGGGCATAAATTTGCAGCTGGAGCAACTGCTGAAGGTAACTCGAATAATGTATTACAAGAAGTATTAAATAGAACTTTCATTGAAGTTGATAGGCAGAATAAGGCACCTGTCATATGAAAATTTTACTAGCAAAAAATGCAGGGTATTGCTTTGGCGTTCGTGATGCGGTAAACATGGCTTATGATACAGCTGAAAAGCATGGAGACGTTTATATGCTTGGTCATATTGTTCATAATGAAAATGTTGTTAATGATTTAGATAAAGTTGGAGCAAAAGTAGTTGATTCACTTGATGATGTTCCGGAGGGTAGGCCTGTGCTATTACGTGCACATGGTACGCACGTAGATATAACAAAAAAAGCAGAAGAAAGAAAGATGAACATCGTTGATGCTACTTGTCCTTTAGTTAGAGATATTCACAATGAAATTAAAGAGCTTGAAGAAGATGGAAGAAAGATAATTATTATTGGAGATCATGGGCATGATGAGGTTGTAGGTATTGCTAGTCAGGTTAAAGATCCAATAATTGTTGCAACTTCTGAAGAAGCCAAGCGTTTGAGAAAGACTAAAAGAGCAGGAATAGTAAGTCAATCAACACAAACGATAGAAAATGTCCAGGATATTGTTAACATTCTTATGAGCAAGGTAGTAGATCTCAGATTTGTAAATACAATTTGTTTTCCAACTAAGAGAAATCAAGAGCAAATAAAAGAGCTATCTGAAAAATGTGATGTAATGATTGTTATTGGTTCATTTACTAGTGCAAACTCAAAACGTTTAACAGATCTATCTGAAGAACGCAATTCACGATCCTATCAAGTCACATGCGCTGAAGATATTAACGAACACTGGTTGGAGAACTGTGATATTGTTGGAGTGTCTGCTGGAGCGAGCACCCCTGATAATATAATAAACGAAGTTCTTGAAAGAATTAAAAAAATAGGAAATGTACAAGAGGAGGAGATTTATGCCTAAAAAAGAATCTTTTGAAGTAAAGGTTGGATTAGCCGAAATGCTTAAAGGCGGAGTAATAATGGATGTCATGAATTCTGAGCAAGCGAAGCAGGCTGAGCAGGCTGGCGCAGCAGCTGTAATGGCGTTAGAAAGAATACCCGCTTTAATAAGAAAAGAGGGTGGAATTGCTCGAGCAAGCGATCCACAAATGATCAAAAACATTCAGGATTCAGTATCAATACCTGTTATGGCAAAAGCACGAATTGGGCATTTTGCTGAAGCCCAAATTCTTGAAGCTTTAAATGTAGATTTTATCGATGAAAGCGAAGTTTTAACCCCCGCGGACGAACACAATCATATTTGGAAACATGATTTCAAAGTACCTTTTGTTTGCGGTTGTAGAAATTTAGGTGAGGCTCTTAGAAGAATAGGGGAAGGCGCTGCAATGATTCGCACAAAAGGGGAGCCGGGAAGTGGAAATATCGTAGAAGCTGTTAGACACATGCGTGAAGTTCAAAGTGAAATAAAAAGTTTAACGGTTATGGATCAAGATCAATTAATGGCTGCAGCTAAAAATATGGGAGCTCCTTTTACGCTTGTTCAGCAAGTGGCAAAGCTAGGAAAGTTGCCAGTACCTAATTTTGCGGCCGGAGGTATTGCAACACCTGCCGATGCTTCATTAATGATGCAGCTCGGGGCTGAAACCGTTTTTGTTGGATCAGGTATTTTCATGAGTGATGATCCTGTCCCTAGAGGTAAGGCCATCGTTGATGCTGTCACTTATTATAAAGATGCTGAAAAATTAGTAGAAATATCTACCGGTTTAAAATCAGCTATGAAGGGTGTTGATATGTCAGAGATACCTGAAGGCGAAAGAATGCAGGAAAGAGGTTGGTAATTCCAATATTATGATCGGATTATTGGCGCTTCAGGGCAATTTTCATGCTCATAAACAAATACTTGAAAGTTTGAAGATTTCTTCAATGGAGATAAGGTATCCAGATCAACTAAATGATGTTGAAGGTCTTATTATTCCTGGTGGTGAGTCAACTACGATTAACGATCTGATGGCTAGAGTCGGCTTTCATGATGCAATTAAGTCTTTTGCAGCCAACAAACCAATTTTAGGTACTTGTGCAGGTTTAATAATGATGAGTAAATCGGTTAAAAATAATAATAAGATTAGACCTTTGGGCATTCTTGATATTGAAGTTAGTAGAAACGCTTACGGCACGCAGATTGATTCATTCATTGGTGAAATTAATTTTTCAACACAAGATCATAGTTTTTCAGCTAAAGCTCCTTTTATTCGTGCTCCTAGAATAACTAAGATTAGCGATTCTGTAGAGGTTATAGGCAAGTGTCAAAGCGAAATTGTTGCTATTAAATCCGGTATTCATGTTGGCTTAACTTTTCACCCTGAACTGAGCGATACAACCTTTTTTCATAAAAATATGTTTAAAAAGCATAATCAAATTATTGAAGAAAACAGTGCAGCTTAACATACTACCTAAGATCAAA